>DXFI01000060.1 GCA_019114565.1 Candidatus Desulfovibrio intestinigallinarum
AGGGGGAACCCCTTTGCGCGCCAGCGAGCGACCCGACGGGCGGCCGCAGGCCGTGCCCGTTGCGACGTAGGAAGCTACGGGCATCGACAGCAGAGCAAGGGGTTCCCCCTTCCCCAATATTTTACTTAAAACGGCAGACGGATAAAGCGGACGGTGCGCGGTTCGATGAACAGCAGGCGACCGGTGGCGATGCGGGAGGGATGGGTCACGAACTCCACGCGGTGGACGTTCAGGATGGCCTCGGCTTCGTGGCTGCAGTCAAAGAGGTGCAGCACGCTGTCGTTGATGCGATCCGCCACTGTCCAGTGACGATTGACGGCCGGGCCGTCGGGCGTCATGTGGCGCAGGAAGCGAAAGATAGTCGCGCGCTTGGTTCCGCCGTCAAGCCAGCGGCGGCACGCGGTCCAGAATTCGTTTTCGTCGGGCTGGGCCTGCTCGTCCCAGGGAGCCTGTACTTCCAGGGGAAACTTGTGCTTCTGAGCGCGCAGAATGCCGTCCACCAGCTGGAGATAGTCGGTTTCCTGCGTCAGAACGGCGCGCAGTGCTTCGGGATTGCCCGCCAGCGCCATGAGCGTTTCGTTGAGAATATCTCGCGCTCTGGTGGTGCGGATGCCGTGAGTCAGACGCAGGGCGTTGAGCACGGCATAAATGGCGCAGAAGGTGTCGAGTTTGCCTTGATAAAAGGGTTTGAGCATGGGATTCCTTATTTCATGAGCTCAGGCCAGCGTTCGGCGGCCATTTCGCGCAGGCGGAACTTCTGGATTTTGCCGCTGGCCGTCAGGGGGAAGGCATCCACCACGGCAATATGGCGGGGAATCTTGTACCAGGCGATCTGTCCGCGGCAGAAGGCGCGCACATCTTCAGGGGCAATGGCGGCTCCCTTGCGGGGAATGATGAAGGCCGCCACTTCCTCGCCGTATTTGCGGCTGGGCACGCCCACCACCTGCACGTCCATGACGTCGGGCATGCCCATAAGAAATTCTTCCACTTCGCGCGGGTAGACGTTTTCGCCGCCCCGGATGATCATATCCTTGATACGGCCGGTCACGCGGACATAGCCCGCCTCGTCCATGATGCCGAGATCGCCGGAATGGAGCCAGCCGTCGGGGCTGATGGTGCGGGCGGTTTCCTCGGGCATCTTGTAGTAGCCCTTCATGACATTGTAGCCGCGACAGAGGATTTCGCCCACCTGCCCGCGCGGCAGTTCCTCGCAGGTTTCCGGATCGGCAACGCGCACTTCGATGCCGGGCATGGCGCACCCCACGGTTTCGCAGCGCAGGGAAAGCGGATCGTTCACATCCGACTGCGTCATGACGGGGGAACCTTCCGTCAGACCGTAGCAGATGGTGATGTCCTTCATATTCATTTCTTCCACCACGCGGCGCATGAGCGGCTCGGGGCAGGTGGAACCGGCCATGATGCCGGTGCGCAGACTGGAGACGTCGAAGCGCTTGAACAGCTTGTGTTCCAGTTCGGCAAGAAACATGGTGGGTACGCCGTGCAGAGCCGTGCAGCGTTCGCCGTCCACGGCGGCCAGTACGGCAAGGGGATTGAACTTTTCGACGATGACCATGCAGGTTCCATGATTGACGCAGGCCATGACGCCCAGCACACAGCCGAAACAGTGGAACAGGGGCACGCAGAGGCAGAGGCGATCCTTTTCGGTAAAGCCCATGTTGCGCCCTATCCAGTAGCCGTTGAGGCCCACGCCCACATGGGTGAGCATGACGCCCTTGGGAAAGCCCGTCGTACCCGAGGTGTACTGCATGTTGATGACGTCCCAGGGATCAAGCTCGGCCTGCCGGGCGCGATAGTCGTCATCGCTGACCATGACGGCCAGGCCGAGGATTTCCGGGACGGAGTACATGCCGCGAAATTTTTCCGCACCGAGATAGCAGACGCGCTTGAGATGAGGCAGCGCGGCGCAGCGGAGCTGACTGCGGCCCTGACGCCGCAGCTCCGGGGCAATGGCGTAGAGCGTATCGACGAAGGCGTGATCCCGCAGCGTATCAATCAGAAAGATGTTTTCACATTCCGAATGATTGAGCAGGTAACGGAGCTCGTGTTCGCGGTAATTGGTGTTGACCGTGATCAGGATGGCCCCGATTTTGGCCGTGGCAAACTGCAGCGTGACCCAGTAGGGAACGTTGGTTGCCCAGACGGCCACCTTCTCGCCCTTGCTCACGCCCAGAGCCATGAGTCCCTTGGCGAAGGCGTCCACCGTATCGGCAAATTCCCGCCAGGTCTGGCGATACCCGCGATCCGCATAGACGAGGGCGTCCTGATCGGGGAAGCGTGCGACGGTTTCATCAAGAATCTGCCCGAGCGTCTTTTCCCGCAGTTCGAACAGGCTCTGGCGATGGCGAACTTTCTCGTCCATTGGGGGCCTCTAGGGATTGTAGGTAACGGCAAGGATGCGCACGGGCCTGTCGTCGCCGGCGGCGACGTAATGCGGCACAATGGAATTGTAATAGATGGTATCGCCCGGGCGCAGCTCGTGGCGTTCCCGTCCGTATTCCACAATGAGCACCCCTTCCAGCACGTAGATGAATTCTTCTCCCTGATGCGAGGAAGGCTTGTGCTCCCTGTCGGCCGGGGCGGGCTGTATGGTGATGAGCAGGGGCTCCATATTGCGGTCGCTCTTGCCCTTGCCCAGCGCATGATAGCTGTAGCTCGGCGCGGGCATGGTGCCGCGATGCAGGGCGGGATCGCCCCCCGGGTGGCGGTCGGAACGGGTGATGATGGGGTCCTGCCCCACCTGATCGTCAAGGAAGGTGCCGAGACGCAGATCCAGCGCCCGGGCTATCTTGTGCAGGGGGCCGATGGCGGGGTAGACGCCGTCATTTTCGAGGGCGAGCAGAAACTCTTCCGTCAGGCCGGCGGTCTGTGCGAGTTCCGCCGGAGAAAGGCCGCGCGCCGTCCGAAACGCCCGGATGCGACTGCCGATGGTGTGGTCTGAAGGCATGGCGTTTCCCCCCTGATGTTGCAATAATTTCGGGACTGCTCCCGTTGCGGCGAGCCGCTCCCGCGGCATCTTCCTGAAACGACAGGTTTCAGGCTACCAGAAGGCGCGCGCTCCGGCAAGGGAGGCGATTGGCAAAAAAGGCCGCGGCGATATAGAATGACTCAGGCCGGACCCGGCCGTTATTGCCGCCCGATTACCGGAGGCGGTTTCAGCTGCAGGAGGATCAATGCAGGAAAATACTCGGACGGTACGTCGTCTGCTGACCGTGGCGGGGCAGGTGCAGGGCGTGGGATTTCGCCCCTTTGTGTACCGGCTTGCTCAGGAGGAGGGGCTTTGCGGCGGCGTGGGCAACACTTCCGACGGCGTGCGCATCGACATTCAGGGCAGCGCCGCCGCCGTGGCGCGTTTTGAAGCCCGCCTCCGCAGCGAATTGCCGCCGCTGGCGCGCCTGACGGGGCTTGCGGCCGAAGAAGCGGAGCCGGAGCCGGGACTGGCGGATTTTCGTATTTTCCCCAGCAGCGGGCATGCGGGGCACAGCGTGCTGGTCAGTCCCGACGTGGGCATCTGCGACGACTGTCTCGCGGATATGGCCGATCCGCAGAATCCCCGCTATGCCTATCCCTTTACCAACTGCACCAACTGCGGCCCGCGCTATACCATCACCCGTTCCATTCCCTATGACCGGGCCACAACCAGCATGGCCTGCTTTCCGCTGTGCCCGGCCTGCGCCGCGGAATATGCGGACCCCGGCAACCGGCGCTTCCATGCGCAGCCTGTGGCCTGCCCGCACTGCGGCCCGCATGTCTGGTATGCCGACGCGGCGGAGATGACGTCCGCAACCGGTCCGGCCGACGCGCCGCGTTCGCCGGAACGGGAACACCGGGCGCTGGAGCGGGCTGCTCGCGCCCTGCATGAGGGGCGGTTGCTGGCGCTCAAGGGGCTGGGCGGCTTTCAGCTGGCCTGCCGCGCCGACGATGCCGCTGCCGTGGAGCGTCTGCGGGAACGCAAGCAACGGCCGCACAAAGCCTTTGCTCTGATGGCCGCCACGCTGGACGATGTGCGCCGTTATTGCCTGCTGTCGCCGGATCATGAGGCGCTGCTGTTGTCGCCGGAAAAACCCGTTGTGCTGTGTCCGCGCCGTCCGGATGGTTCCCCGGCGCCGGCGGCCGCTGTCGCGCCTGATGTGGACACGCTGGGCTTCATGCTTCCCTATACGCCCCTGCATGTGATGCTGTTTCATGAGCTGGCCCGTATCTGCGGCGGACAGGCACCTGTGCTTGTCATGACCTCGGCCAATGCGGGAGGTGAGCCGCTGTGTCTTGGCAATCGCGAGGCGCTGCGCCGTCTTGCGGGTATGGCGGACGCCTGGCTGCTGCACGACAGGGATATCCTCGTGCGTGTGGACGACAGCGTCGTCGGCGTTACGCCGCATGGCGCGGCGGAGGGTGACGCGGCGGCGAGGGCGACGCCCTTTTTCTATCGCCGGGCACGGGGCTATGTGCCGCGTCCGGTGTTTCTTCGCGATGCCGAAACGCCGCCCGTTCTGGGCTGCGGCGCGGAGCTCAAGGCGACGCTCTGCCTGACGCGCGCCAATGAAGCCTTTGTGGGGCAGCATATCGGGGATCTGGAAAATCCAGCGGTGCTGGCGTTTTACGAAGAGTGCGCCGTCCATCTCGAACAGCTGCTGGAAGTGCGCCCGCAGGCTGTCGTCTGTGATCTGCATTCTGATTTTCTGTCCACGCGCTATGCCGAAGCCCGGGCGGCGCGTGACGGGATTCCCTTGTGGCGTTTGCAGCATCATGCGGCCCATGCTGCCGCCGTGCTGGCTGAAAACGGGCATTTTGCCCCGGCGCTGGCGCTGTGTCTGGACGGCACGGGCCTTGGCACGGACGGGTCCGTCTGGGGCGGCGAACTGCTGTACATGGATTTGTCCGTGCCGCGCTGGGAGCGGCTGGGGCGTTTGTCTCCCTTTCCCCTGCCCGGGGGAGATGCGGCCGTGCGCGCGCCGTGGCGCATTGCCTTTGCCCTGCGGCAGCGTTGCGGGGATGTGCGCGATCTCGCAGACGCGGTTCCGCCTTCCTGCCCCGAGGACGAGCGCCGCGCCGCCGGGCTGCTGGCGCAGATGCTGGAGCGGGGCGTACAGTGCCCGCCGACGTCCAGCTGCGGGCGTCTGTTTGATGCTGTGTCCGCCGAGCTGGGGCTGTGCGGCCGCATAACCTATGAAGGGCAGGCGGCCCTGCGTCTGGAACAACATGCGCTTTTCTGGCGGCAGACACATGCGGAAGCCTGCCTCCGGGCGGAGGCGGCTGCGCCGGACAGGCTGCCGGAAGAACTGCTGGCTCGGGGCGTTTCCGGGCTGCTGGAACTCTCCGCGGATGCCGTTTTCCGGCGGGTGCGCGAGGATGCCCGGCGGGATACGGCCTTTGCGGCCTGGCGTTTTCATGAGCTGCTGGCCCGCGCCTTTGCTCATATGGCATTTACGGCGGCCCGGGAGCGGGGACTGGCGCATGTCGGTCTTTCCGGCGGCGTGCTCAATAATGCGCTGCTGGCGCGTCGCCTGCCGGAATGTCTGCGTGCCTGCGGTCTGACGCCGCTGGTTCAGGAGGAACTCCCGCCCGGCGACGGCGGGCTTTCTCTGGGACAGGCCGCCTGGGGGCGGGCTCTCTGGCGCGCCGGGAAGGAGACGCATAGGGGGTAACATCAGATCGTTCGTCTGGGGGGAGGGAAACACCTCTCGCGCTAGCAGAGGGGTTTCCCTTCCCCCCAAAACAACTTACGAATAGTGTTAACAGGCCCTAAGAGGGAAGGCAAAGCCGGGATCAGGAATTGTTCTTGGTGAGCTCGTCCCGCGCTTCGGCCGCAAGCTGTTCCTGTACGGTTTTCATGGCCGACTGTATGTCGCCGGGAAGGATTTTGACCTCGTGATCCTTGGCCAGACATTCAAAGAGATTGTCGGGGAATGTCAGGAAGTAGTGACGGTACATGTCCCAGGAGCAGTCGTCATGGAGGGGCGGCACGACGTTGATGCCCTGCTCCCGGCGAATCCAGAGAGAGTTGATGACAATATGGGCCGCGTAGGCTTCAAGACCGCGGTCCCGGTAGGGGTGGTTCTCGATCATTTCGCTGTTGAAGCCGGAGAAGCGGTAGCATTCATAGTCCTTGAATTCCGCTACGGCCACAACGGGACAGGCTTCGTCAGAGATGCAATGGGCGTGATACAGCAGAAAGAGGCGGCGTCCGCTGGACAGCACCTGCGGCGTGGGCGTGCAGATATCCCAGAGCGGCGACCAGGCAATGGGCATGACGGTTTCCTCGCCCCGTTCCAGCAGCAGCTGACGCCGTGTCTGCTGAATCTGGGCAAAAAGCTTGGCCATGGCATCCAGAGAATCTCCGCGCTTGTGCGATGAGAGCATGCTGCGCAGACGTTGTTCCAGTTGTTCCAGTTTGCCTACATAATCGGTGGTCATGCGTACCTCGTGAGCAGCTCCGTTGTTACGGCAGGACGTCGTGTCGCATGATCCGCGACGGGGGATTCGGCGGCGTCCTCTCCAGTAATTCTAGCGTGTTTCGCGGGAAGGACACAAGAGGCTTATGCCGTGTTTTGCCGCCGGAAAACGGGTATGCCGCTTACGAAACCGACTGCCTGCGGGAAAGCCCTTTCATGAAGGCGTCGGCCTTTTCATATTCCGGGGGAGTAAGGAGGCTGACGCCGATGTAGACGCAGAGAGAAAGCCCCACGCCCAGACCGGTTTGCAGCAGGGTCTGCGTTTTCCAGAACATGGGCAGCGGCAGGCCGAGGGTCGCAAACAGATTGTAGAAACTGTAGCAGAGGCCCGCCAGCATGGAGGCCAGCGCGCCGCGACTGTTGCCCCGACGCCAGAAAAATCCCAGTACGAGCGGTACGAAGGCTCCTGTGGTGATGACGTCGGAAGCAATCCAGGTTACGTCGAGGAAGGAGCGGATTCGCAGGGCTATGAGCAGGGCCAGCCCCGTGACCAGGGCCGTCGCCATACGGGAAAAGGCAAGCTTTTTCCGCTCGTCGCCGGAATCGGGGCATAAATCAAGCGCCAGTGTCATGGCCCCCGTATTGATCAGCGAATCCATGGTGGACATGATGGCGGCGGCAATGCCGACAAAGACCACGGCGCCTCCCAGCGGCGACAGAAACGTGTTGACCACGGCCGTCACAACGCCGCCCTGCGGCATGTTCTCGAACAGCACCAGCCCGGCCATACCTGTGAGTACGACAATCAGATACAGCGGAATATAGAGGAAAAAGGCGAGCGTCGTCATGCGCCGCGCATCGTCGGTGCTGCGCGCGGCGGAAATGCGCTGCCAGATATTGGCCTGAATCATCCAGGAGCAGCCGAAGGTGACGACATAGGGCAGATATTTTTCCGCGCCTGTCCAGAAGTTCATGTAGCCTGTTTTATTGTGCTGCTGCGCGGCCCGGGCGATGGTTTCAAGGCCGCCGGAGTGATCCAGAGCCACCAGACAGACCACCAGAGCGGAAACAGCCAGCAGCACGCACTGCAGAATATCCGTCAGCACAACTCCGCGAAAGCCGCCGAAAAGCGAATATATCAGAACAATCCCCGTGCCGAGCAGAACCGCCGCTTCGTAGCTGATGCCGAGATAGCCGCCGAAGAAATCGCCGATGCCCACCATCTGCGAGGCTGCCGAAAAAATCATGAACAGCAGAATCATGACGGACAGCAGCCCGGCGACCGCCGGGGAGTAGCGCGCGGCCATCATCCGGCCCTGCGTCAGATAGCCGATGCCGCGAATGCGGCGCGCGCCCGCCGTCATGAGCAGCGTCGCCAGCAGCACGGGAACGCCGTAGTACCAGAACGCGCCGAAACCGTCGTCATAGGCGAGATCCGCCGTTGAAAGCGCGGAGCCCGCTCCCCACCACGAGGCGACGAAGGTGATGGAAAGCGCCCAGAAGGGCAGCGAGCGCCCCGCAAAAAAATAATCCTCCACTGTGTGATTCTTTTTTTCCTTCAGCACAATCAGCAACAGCAGGGCAAAATACAGCAGCAGGGCCGCCAGAGAGGCCATCTTGTCCATGATGATTCCCGTAAAATGTTCCAGGTGTGTTATCACTAGAGCGTTTCAACTTTGAAAAAGGTGAAACGTGAGGCGGCGGCACAGCGCCGCCCGGCCCAAAGTGAGCGGAAAAACCGCGTTTTTTCCGCGAAACGACAGGCCGTATGGTTTGAAATGCAAAGCATTTCAAACTGAAATTGCTCTAGGTTCAGGGCTCATTACGGTTTTCTTGAGGGGGAAGAAACCCCTTTTGCTTGCGGCAAAAAGGGGTTCCTTCCCCCTCAAACTCCCCCATCTTCCCTAAAACCCGCACATAATGTACTGACAAGTAGTGATGGATGTTTTCATAACATACAGAGATGTTTTGTTTTCTTGCATGTTATCCACAGGGAAACAGCCCTTGATAATGAGTCCTGACCTTTTTCAAAGTTGAAACTTTCTAAACTGTTCTTCTGGGGGAAGGCCCCCTTGGCTGGCCGTAAGGGTGTTTCCTTCCCCCCAACGCGCTTTTTTAGAAAAGAAATACGAGGATGTGTCTTTTTTGCAAACAGGCTGAGGGCAGTGGCTGCATACCCGCGTTCGGGCAACATAGATTCCATTTTGTTCGATGTCAAACTATTTGCCAAAAAATCATCGCGCCGCAAGCTGCGCTGCCTGGCCTGCTTCCCCCGCAGAACCGGGAGACGGCTGCCGGGGAATCTTGTGCGCGCTTCTGGGCGTTTCATTCCTCGAATAAAAGCGCGCTGGGGAAGGGATGGGGGATTGGGGGAAGGGAAACCCCTCTCGCGCGAGCAGAGGGGTTTCCCTTCCCCCAAGAATTTCAGAGGGCTCTGCCCTGGAGCCAGAGCTGCCAGACAAGCAGATTCCAGAGGGCTCTGCGGTGGTCGGCCGCGCCGGAGATGTGACGGCGCATGAGGGTCTGCACCGCGCGGGGATTGAAAATCCCCTGCCGCTGGAGGCGGTCGGCGGAGAGCATGTCTTCCATGAGCGGCCGGAGGCGGCCGCGCAGCCAGGCGGCCACGGGAATCTGGAAGCCGCGCTTGCCGCGCCGCAGGATTTCCTGCGGCAGCAGATCGGCAAAGGCTTTTTTGAGCAGGTATTTGCGCTGGAAACCGTGCAGGCGGTGCCGGACGGGAAGACGAGCCGTGAATTCGGCTAGCGCCGTATCAAGGAAGGGCGCGCGTACTTCCAGTGAATGCAGCATGGAGCAGCGGTCCACCTTGACGAGAATGTCGTCGAGCATGAAGCCGTGCACATAGACATAGAAGGCCCGGGCCAGCGGGCTTGCGGCGTCGGGCCAGTGCAGATAGGCCCGACGGGTGGGAGCAAAGAGGTTTTCCGGCCGCAGCAGCGCCTGATCCGGATGCGCCAGAATGTGGCCTTGAAGCGAGGGCATGAGCGAAGCCAGCATGACCTGCACGCGCCGCCATGCCGGGCTGTGCGCCCCGTGCAGGAAGGTCTGCACGGCCAGCCGGGGATTGATGTATCCGGCGCTGGCGGGCAGACGACGGCACAGGGGCTCGATGAGGCCGCGCCGCAGCCAGAAGGGCAGGCGGTTGTAGCGTTCCGCAAGATCAAAGCCGATATAGTGCTCATAGCCCGCCCAGAGCTCGTCGGCCCCGTCGCCGCCAAGGGCCACGGTCACATGACGGCGGGCCAGACGGGCCAGCAGCCAGGTGGGGGCAACCGAGGGATCGGCCAGCGGCACATCCATATGACTGATGATGTCGGGCAGGATGTCGGCGCAGTCTCCGGCGGAGAGAATTTCTTCATGATGCGCCGTAGCGAAACTGGTGGCAACGATGCGGGCAAAGCGGCTTTCGTCGTAGCTGGCTTCGCGGAAGCCGATGGAAAAGGTCTTGACCGGCTGGTTGGCATGCAGGGCCATGCAGCCGGCGACAATGCTGCTGTCGATGCCTCCGGACAGAAAAACGCCGAGCGGCACATCGCTGATCATGCGCCGTCTGACGGCGTTGAACATGAGCGCGCGCAGCTCTTCGCAGAGATCTTCCTCGGAACGCTCGTCTGTTTCGTCGGGCATGGGAAGATCCCAGTAACGTTCGATATGCGGCATGCCCTCCTGCAGCAGCAGCCAGTGCGCCGGGGGCAGGGAGCGGGCTTCGACATAGGGGGTGTCCGGCGTGGGCACATAGTCGTAGGGCATGAAGCGGGGCAGGGCCTCCGGAGACAGGGTCAGCTTCAGGGAAGGGACGCGGGCAAGCGCGTGCAGCTCGGAAGCGAAGATGAAAAAGTGGCGGGTCTGCGCATAGAAGAAGGGCTTCTTGCCGAAGCGATCCCGGGCGCAGAAAAGCCGGCGGCGCCGGGCATCCCAGAGGGCGAAGGCAAACATGCCGTCGAGCCGGGAAAGACAGTCAGTGTCCCAGCGTTCATAGGCGGCCAGCAGCACCTCGGTATCGGAGGATGTGCGGAAGCGGAAGCCTTCCTGCTCCATGATCGCGCGAAGTTCCCGGTAATTGTAGATTTCACCGTTGAAGGTGAGCGTATGGCGGCCGTTGCTCATGGGCTGCGCGCCGCCGGACAGGTCGATGATGGAGAGACGACGATGCCCCAGGCAGACCGGTCCGTCGAGGCTGACGCCCTGACCGTCCGGGCCGCGCCAGGCCATGCTGTCGAGCATGGCGCGCACGTGGGCTGCCGCTTCTTCCGGCAGATGCGCCTCACCGCAGGTATGACGCAGAACAAGGCCGGCTATACCGCACATGAAGAATCCCTCCCGCCTTGACGCTCGTTGTCGGCATGAAGAAAGAGTTCCGCCAGCCGGCGGGCGTTGGCTTCGGGCGAGAACATGTCCCGGGCAAGCTGAAAACCGGCGGCAGCCAGCCGGCGGGCTTCCTCCGGCGAGGCCAGCAGGCGCTGCACGGCGTCGGCCAGCGCCACGTGATCGCCCGGGGGGACGGCGAGGCCGGTCTGTTCGTGCCGCACAATCTCCGGCAGGGCATTGACCGTGCTGGCGATGACCGGCAGCCCGAAGGACAGAGCCTCGATGACCGTGTTGGGAATGCCGTCGCGCATGCCCGTGGCCGGATCAATGACGCAGGGCGCGAGAAAAATGTCCTGAGAGCGGAGCAGGCCCGGCAGATCATCGTGCGAAACAAGGCCCGGCATGCTTACGAGCTGCTCCAGCCCGAGCTCTCTGCGCAGGGCGTGGAGCTTCTCGCCCATGTTGCCGAGCCCGAGCGTCTTGCCGCCGCCGCCCGCCAGGGTGAGCCGGAAGTCGACGCCCCGGTCGCGCAGTAGGGCGCAGGCGCGCAGGAGGACGTCAAAGCCCTTGGTGACGTCGAAACGCCCGATGGCAAAGAGACGCGGGGGCGAGTGAAAGCCGGAGAAGGAAGGGACGTCAATGGCGGGAAGGGTCAGGCTGTTGTAGACGAGCCGGGTTTTACCGGTGGCATGAGCGCCGGGCAGAGCCTCGATGCGCGCCTTGTCGGCGGCGTTGTTGGCGCGGATGAAGAGGGCTTCGCGCAGTTTGAAGGCCAGGTCGGGATCTGCGGGTTCGAGATTGTCGCCGCGCGCGGCGGTGGCAAAGGGAATGCCGCTGAAGGCTGAGGCGACAAGGGCGGCTGTGGCCGTGCCGCGCGGCCAGGGGGCATAGATGATATCCATGCCGTCTTCACGGAAGCGGAAGGCCAGATGGCAGCCCGCGAAAAAGGCCCAGAGGTTTTCGCCGAGCATTTCCCAGGTGGGCCAGCGATGGCGGAAGCAGCGGCGGAAGAGTCGGAAGAAGCGGCGGGGGGAGCGGAGGCATTGACGCAGCGTGTCCCGCAGCAGCAGCGGCAGGGCGCGCAGGCCGAGCGTCCGGGTTTGCGGGGCCGCGGCCTGCATGGCTGCCGAGCAGTGTTTGAGGTGCCGGCCGTACAGACTGTAGACGGTCAGCGGCAGCCGGCGGCGCAGATTTTCTGTTTCCTGAAAGATGAAGGGTTGGGTAAAGAGGGGATACCAGAGCAGGATGCAGGCTACATGGGGGCATCTTTGGGGCAGGGCGGGGATTAACGCCATGTCCAGTCTCCTGTGAGAGGTGGGGATGAGTGAGGCGGGTAATGAGTGGTGACATCACGCATGAGCAAATAGGTGACGTCGTAGCGGGATTCCAGCCAGTCCAGCCAGCGGGAAATCTTGTCGAGCAACCGGGCTGCGGCGGCTTCGTCCGGAATATGCGGCGCGCCGCCGGGCATCATTTCGGAGGAATGCCAGGTCAGGGAAAGCAGGCGTACCCCGTGGAAGTGCAGGGCCTGCGTTACCAGACGCATGAACGGCAGGGGATGTTCCACCGGCAGCAGGGCCAGCGCTCCCCATTGATGAAAGCGGGCCTGCGCGCGGCGCCGCAGGGCGGCGGGCAGCGCACGGATCAGCGCGGGCAGTCCCGGCAGCAGCGGAGCTACGGAAAGCGGCACTTCCAGCAGGGGGCCGTAAGGGGTGGCGATGGTATAGGGGACGGCGGGAGCGTCGAAGTGATCCGGGCTGACGGCGAGCCCGTCGGCGGCGTGGCGCTTGCCGTGCAGGGGGCGCACGGAAGCGTCAACCTGTATGCCGGCCTGTGCCAGCAGCGGCCAGAGCTGCGGATGCGCGTCCCAGCGGCCCATGCGGAAACTGACCACCGGAGATGTGGACAGGGATCGGGCCGCGGTCAGGACGGTCCGGAGCTTGTCTGCCAGCAGGGAAGGGGACAGGGCCGCCGCAGGCACACGGGGCAGGCTGTCCGGCGTGCCGGCCATCAGCGGCGGCGTATTCCAGTGATGCAGATGCGCGCCGATTTCGGCTCCGGCATCCTGCATGGCGGCGAGATGATCGCGGGACGCCTCGTCGGCAAGGACGCTGTGAGCACAGAAAAGCGTCGGGCGCACGCCGCGTTCCGTCAGGGAGCGCAGGCGATACAGAAAGGCCGTATTGCGTATGGAGGGGCGGCGGCAGGCATATTGCCCGCCGAAAAGCCCTTCCTCTTCCACGTCAAGGCTGACGGCAACAAACAGCGGATCAGGCATTCAGGGCAGACTCCCGGCTGGCGTGGGCGCAGCTGTCGCGATAGAGGTGCAGCAGCTGCCGGGTATTGGCTTCACTGTCGAACATATGCAGCACGAGATCGCGTCCGTGACCGGCCATACGGAGGGCTGCCTCCCGATCGGCCAGCAGACGGCGCACGCCTTCGGCCAGCGCGCGCGGATCACGCTGGGGCACAAGCAGCCCCGTTTCTCCGTCGTGGATGACTTCTCCGATACCGCATACGTCCGTGGCAACAACGGGCATGCAGCAGGACAGGGCCTCCATGATGACGTTGGGGATACCGTCCCGGTCGCCGTTTTCCGTCTGCACGCTGGGCATGAGGAAAATGTCGTGGCTGCGCATGAGCGCCTGCACCCTGTCGTGGGGCAGGAAACCGGGCATGTCCACGATATCCGAGATGCCCAGACGGCGGCACTGGCGTTTCAGCGCCCCGCGCAGACGCCCGTCGCCTACCAGCGTCAGGCGCACGGGCACGTTTTCGCGCCGCAGCCGGGCAACGGCCGTGAGCAGATCGGCAAAGCCCTTTTTGGGAACAAAGCGCCCGATGGAGAGCAGGCGGTATTCCGGCATGAAGGGAGCGAGGCTGAGAGGATGACGGCCAAGGGTCAGACCGTTGTAGACGACATGCACCTTGTCCTGCTGATTCTGCGGGCAGAAGCCGCGCAGATAGACGCCGTTGGCCCTGTTGTTGGTGCGGATGAAGAGGGCGTCGCGGGCCTTGAGCGGCAGGATGCCGTCCTGAGGATAGATGTCGTTGGCGCGTCCGGTGAAGGAGAAGGGAATGCCCGTCAGGCGCGATGCGATCCAGGCAGCCGTGGCCGGGCCGTTGCCCCAGGAGGCATGCAGCAGCTGCACGCCGTCACGCCGGGCTTCTTCGCCCAGCAGAAAGCCGTAGAGAAAGCAGACCAGCGCCTCCAGGCGGGTTTCCCAGGTACGCAGAGGATGGCAGAGGGCGTCACGCACGAGGCGCAGCGTCTGAAGCGGGCGGGAAAGCAGCGTTCTGCCGAAGGCGGCAAGAGCGCGACCCGCAGCCCGGATGCCGAAATGCCGTATGGGCAGAGTCGTGGTGCGCATGGCGCGGCTGCATCCCCGGAGACGGGAGGCATACATCGTATAGACGCGCACCGGCAGACCCATTGCCGCGAGACGGCGGACTTCATGGAAGATAAAGGTTTCCGAAGCCAGAGGAAACCAGAGCAGCACATAGCCTGTGATCGGCAGGGGAGCGTCAGGAACAGAGGGGAAGACTGGAGACGGCGGCCGGACGTCGGGAGCGGACATCGGCAGTTCCTTTGTTCTGAGATCAGTATATATTCGGGGTTGCGGTGCGGGAGAGAAAGACCCGGAAAAAAAGGCGTCATGCTCCCGCGTCGTGCAGGAGCATGACGCCTTCCGGATTATTCCATATCCTGATGTTCGCGGCGATAGTTGTCCACGGTTTCCTGGGCGCGGGGGAGTTCTTCGGCCACGGCATCCAGCGTGCGCCGGATGAGGTCCTCGGTATGGGATGCCGAAAGGAAGAAGCGCAGGCGGGCCTGGCCTTCCTTGACCGCGGGGAAGGTGATGGGCATGACGTAGATGCCGCGCCGGAAGAGGGCGTTGGCCAGAAAGCCCGCGACCATGGAGTCGCCCACCATGACGGGCACAATGGCGTAGCCCTGGGCCGCGCCGGTATCCAGCCCCTTGCCCTGGGCGTACTGGAGGAAGAACTGGCTGATGCGCTGAATCCTGTGCACGCGTTCGGGTTCGCGCTGCAGCAGTTCAAGCGCCTTGGCGCAGGCGGCGGCCACGATGGGCGGCATGCCCACGCTGAAGACAAAGCCCGGCGAGCCGTACTTGAGAAACTCCACCAGCTCATGCCGGCCGGCAATGAAGCCGCCGCAGCCGCAGAGCGTTTTGCTCAGGGTGCTCATCCACATGTCCACGTCGTCGGGATTGACCCCGAAATATTCGCGCACGCCGCGCCCGGTGGCGCCGAGAACGCCGAGAGAGTGCGCCTCGTCCACCATGAGCATGCAGTCGAATTCCTTCTTGAGCCGGATCAGCCGCGGCAGATCGGGGATGTTGCCGTCCATGCTGAACAGGCCTTCGGTCACGATGACGGCGCGGCGATGCTGGGCGCGATGTTCGCGCAGCATTTTTTCCAGGGCGTCGCAGTCGTTGTGCGTGTAGGAATAGCGTTCCGCGCCGGACAGGCGCGCGCCCTGCATGAGGGAGTTGTGGGCCAGACCGTCATAGAAGATGGCGTCGCGCGTGCCGAAGAGAAAACCGAGGGTGGAGACGTTGGTGGCATGCCCGCTGACATAGGCGATGGCGTCTTCCACTTCATAGAAATCGGCGATGGCGCGTTCCAGAATGCGGTGGGGCGGACGCTCGCCGCCCACAAGGCGGCTGGCCCCGGCGGACGTGCCGTAGCGCAGGGCGGCCTCGTTTACGGCTGCGGTAATCTCGGGATGGGTGTTGAGATCGAGATAGTCGTAGGTGGAAAAATTGATGTATTCCTTGCCGTCAATATGCGTCGTGGCCTTGGCTGCGCCGTCGTGGCACAAAAAAAGCGGGTTTTCCATGCCCATTTTCGCGCCCATTTCCACAAGCCGTTCAAACGACAGTTTGGAGCGCATGCGGAGGATGCTCTGCGCGCCCTGCCCGGCGGATGCATGCTCCGGAGCCGTTGCGTTCGTCGCGGCCTGTTCGGAAGGGTTTTTCTTCATGCCAACCTCGCGAAAGATAATAGGAAAACATGACGCGCCCGCTCAGGACGGCGGCAGCCGGTCCCGAAAACGGGGCGTGTGCATTCTTGTAACAAGTCAAGATAGCAGACGCCGCCGACTATGGCAAGCGCACCCGGACGCCCGCCGCTTCGCGCTGGACAAGAGAAAAGCGCTTGTATAGAATAAAATACTCTTTGCCAGATTGTTGGGGGATGTCTTCGGCATCCTCTTTTTACTTATTGTTCGGGGCGCGTCGCGCGTCCTGCCACGGACAGAACAGCATGCAAGAAACTCGCGTCCCTCTTTCTTCCCCCTCCTTTGCGACCGACGCGGTGCCGCTGGACGCCGTCGCCGTCGACGCCGTCGTGGCGGCCGGTCTGGCGGCCGCGCGGCGTCTCATGCCCGGCTGTCGACCCCTTGTCTGGCTGTGCGAAGGTTCGCCGGATGTCTGGCGGGAGGCCGTGGCGCGGGCCGGTCTCGGCGTGCCGCTGTCCGTGCCCCGCGACTGGGCGGCCGTGGCCGGACGGGCCGAGCGTCTGTCCGGGGGCTGCGCGCTGCTGCTGGACGGCGGATCGACGCCTCCCCGCTGCTGGCTGCTGCATGCGCGCGCGCAGGATGGCGGGGCCGTGACCGAAGAAATCTGTCTTGACGGCGTGCGCTACGCGGATCTCCCCCATGAAGGGGACGTCTGGCACCTCGGCAGCACGGACCCGCTCTGGCGGCAGCATCTGCCGCTGCTCGGGCGCACGCCTTCTCCGGAGGCCCTGCAGGCGCTGGCCGAGCGCGGCGTCTGGCTGGCTCCCTCGTCCGCAACCTCCCGTCTGGCCGTCATGTGCTGCGGTCAGGGCAGCGTCTGGCCCGGTATGGGGCGGGAACTGTACGACGCCTTTCCCGCGGCCCGCGCGGCCATGGAACGCATTGCCGCCGTGGCCGACTGGGATGTGCTTTCGCTCATGGACGAAAGCGACGTGGAAAAAATCGGCCTGACCCGCTGGCAGCAGCCCTATCTCTTTCTGCTGGAGTACGCTCAGTGGAGCGTGTTTGCCTCGCTGGGGCTGCAGCCCGCCCTGATGTGCGGTCACAGTCTCGGCGAGCTCATGGCTCTGTGCTTTGCTGGCGTCTATGCGCCGGAGGTGGCCTGGTACATTCTGGATACCCGCGCCACGCATATGGCCGAGCTGGAAGCCCGCGCCACCCGGGACACGGGCATGATGGCCGTGCATGCCGGGGCCGACGTCATCGAGGAGGCCCGCAGAACCTGGCCCTCGCTCTATGTTTCCAACTACAACACGCCGCAGCAGTTCATTGTCAGCGGCCCCCGCGACATGCTGCTGGAGGCCCGGAAGAGTCTGCGCAAGCGCCGGATTCCGGCCATCATGCTCAATGTGACGCTGGCGTTTCATCATCCCAGCATGCGGGTGCTGCGCGATCTTTCCCTGCGGCGTCTCAACGCTCTGGAAATGCAGGCGCCCCGCGTACCGCTGCTGAGCTGCATCACCACGGGCTTCTATCCCCGGGAGCAGCGGGAGATCTGCGAATATATCGCGGACCTGGATGAAAATTCCGTGCGCTGGGTGGAGAGCGTGCAGCAGATGCGCTCGCGCGACGGCATTACCCATTTTCTGGAACTGGGACCGCAGGATACCATGTGCGGCCTGACGCTGGACTGTGATCCGCAGGCCGTGTGCATTCCGGCGGCGCGCAAGGGGCGCGAGCTGGAAAGCATGCGGCAGGCCTGTGCCCGGCTGTATGCGCTGGGGCATCTGCCGCGCTCCGTTCTTTGCGGCGTCGCTGCCGCGCGCGGCAGCGGCGGGGATGCCGGAGACGGAAGCGGCATGACGGCTTCGCTTGCGCCGGCGACTGCGGCCGCGCCCGATCTCGGGCCGCACGGCAAGGTGGTGCTGGAGCTGCTGGCGGAAGCCAGCGGCCGGCCCGTGGCCTCGCTGCGGCCGGACATGGATCTGCGCTATGATCTTGCCCTGCGTTCCAGCCGTTTCCCTCTGATTATCCAGCAGGCGGAAGAACGCCTGGGGCAGAAGGTCGATTTTGACGCGCTCATGCAGGTGGCGACTGTGGGCGATCTGGCCCGTGTGCTCGCAGGTCTGCCGCCCGCGGGCACGGCTGCTCCCCGTACGGAAAGCGTTTCTGCGGGGAAGCGTTCGTGCGGGCCGCTGTTGCGTTATGCCCCGGAGCATCTGCTGGAAGAGGCGGCAGCCCTGCCGTCCGATCCCTGCGGCCTCGGGCCCGGCATACGGTCCGGGCAGACGCTGCTGCTTCTGCCGGTCGGCAATCTTGATGAGGCGGACGCGGCCCGTGTGCTGGACGCCGTGGCGGGTCTGGCCCCCTTTGCTCCCCGCCTGATACTGCCGCCCGCCTTTGCGGGAGCCGTCGCCACGCTGCAGCAGCTGGGGGCGGATGCGCAGCTGATGGAGGATGCCGCTCCGGCGGCGCTGGACGCGGTGGCCGCGCGGCGTCTGCTTGCGGCTGCGGGAACGCCCGACGGTATTCTTCTTGTGGCGACGCGGGCCGATATGACGGAACTGCCCGGTCTGGAGGCGCTGCTGTCCTCTTCGGTGCGCTATGTCTGCCTGCTGCGGCATGTGCTGTCGCGCGGCGACGCTGCGGACGACGCTCCTGTGGAACGCTGTCTTGCCGCGCAGGCCGCGCAATGCGGTGTGCCGTGCCGTCTGCTGCGCCTCTGGGACGACGGCAGCGCGCCCGCGCCCCGGGAGCTCGGCGATCTGCTTTCCCGCGAACTGGCCTGCGGCGAGCGGGAGCGCCTCTGCTGGGCCCGGGCTGCCACTGCTTCGCCCGCGTCGTCGCCGGTTCCCTTTGTGGCCGACAGGCCGGAGCGTTTCCCTCTGGTTTTCTGCCGGGCCGGCAGCCGGGAAGAGGACCGGGCCGCCGCCTTGCGCGGGCAATGTCATTTTTCCCGCTTCGCAGACCCCGCGCTTTCGGGGCACGGGGCTTTTGGAACGGGCATCCCGTGGCTTCCTCTGAGCCGGGCGCTGCAGACTTTGCTGGAGGCGGGGTCGCTCTTTCTGCCCTGGCTTGCGCCCATAGGGCTTTCGGATGTGCGCTTTGCCGTGCCGCCGCTGCTGCCGCCCGGCGTCACGCGCGAAGCCGCTTTCGAGGTGCGCGCCGGACAGTGGCTGCGGCATGACGGCGCCATGGCGCGCGTCTGTCCGGCTTCGCTGGCCGTACAGGATATTTCGGCCAACGGGCGGCGGGGCAAACAGCAGTCTCCCGTGGTGCGCGCCGTGCTGCTCATGGGAGCCGGCAGCGGTACTCTGCCGCCGTTGTGGCCGGTGGAAACGACGGCGCAGGGCGACGCGGCTCTGCTTGCCGAATTTTACCGGCGGCGCGGTTACGGGACGGACTGGCAGTTGCTGGACTCGTTTACTGTTGCGGATGACGCAACCTGCGACGCGCGCATGAGCGAAGCGGCCTCGGCGCTGGCGCTTTCCGGCGAGACAGGCTATACCGGCCGCGTTGTCATGTTCGAGGCGCTGGCCCAGGCGGCGGCTGTGGCGCTGGGCCTGCTTCCTGCCGGACAGCGGCAGGGGGATACGGCATCTCTGCCCGGCGATATGGAAAGCCCCTGCGGCGTCTGGCGGCTCGGAGCCGTCGGCTTCCTGCGCTTTGCCGCTCCCGCGGCAGCCCGCGGTCCTGTCATGCTGCGGGTGCGGCGCTGCTGGATGGATGAGCGCCTTGTGCGTTATGATGCGCAGGCTGTGGATGCGGACGGCGTTGTGCTGGCAACGGTCAATCACCTGCAGTTTGACGCTGTGCTGACCTCGCAAACGGCAGCGACGGTCTGAGAGCGTTTCACCTTTGAAAGTACATCGCGAGGCGGCGGTACGGCGTCGCCCGGCCAAAAGTAAGCGGAAACCGCTTTTTTCCGCGAAACGACAGGCCGTATGGTTTGAAACGCACGGCGCTTCAAACTGAAAATGCTCTAGGAGCCCGGGCGTCATGCTTTTCCGGGGGAAAGGGGAAAATATGAAGGCAAGACAGAAGAAGCGCCTGGTGCGCTTTGCGGCAGCGGCGCTTGCGTGCGCCCTGCTGGGCAGCGTCGGCTGCGCGTCCAACAAGGCGGGCATAGATTCCCCGCAGCTGCCCGCAAAGCACTGGCTGGACGAGGCTCCCGGCGTGCCGGTATCCCAGAAGGCCAAACTGGAAGCGGCCATTCCCAATCTCTATGACCCCGCCAAGACATTCAGCTTCGAGGACTGTGTCTTTCTGACCATTCAGCAGTCGCCTTTGCTGGTGAACAGCGCTGTGGAGCTGGAAATTCAGCGGCTGGCGCGCACCAGCGCGGCCTGGAAGTATCTGCCCGAGCCCCGCATGAGCGTTGCCGTGTCCAACAACCTGACACGGTACAACAAAAACGAACCGGACAAGCCCAAAAAGTACGGGCAGACACAATACGACATCGGTTTTTCCACGGCGTTTCCCAATCCTCTGCGTACCTATTTTGAGCACTCCGCGCAGGAGCTGATGGCCAATCTGGCGCTGTCCTCGCACCGTAAGGCCGTGGGGGAAGCCATCTACAAGATTGCCACCGCGTATACGGAGCTGGATGCCCGGCGTCGCATCAACGCCGTCATGAAGACTCTGCCTGATCAGAGCAAGTCCTCGCTGGATTACTGGCAGCAGGTCGAAGCCGTGGACGGCCGGCAGGGCGTGCAGCGCAATGTGGCCGAACAGCAGCTGAAAGAAGCGGAGCTGGCGCTGGAAAAGGGCAAGATGCAGGAAACCATGCTTCTGACGCAGCTCAAGATTCTGGCGGGCGTCGATCCCCGGCAGCGTCTGGCTGTGGATTCCGGCAGCGTGCGGCCCCTGATCCAGCGTTTCGACGGCCGCCGCCTCAACTGGGAGGATCGCTGGAGCCAGACCGAGGATCAGTTCCTCCTGCGTGGTCAGATCAAGCTGGCGGACTACAATATTATGGTTGCCTGGGCGGAATATGTGCCCAACATGACGCTGGAGCTGAACCGTAATCCTCCGTCGGGACAGTATCAGCCCTCCAACGGTGAAATGGACTCCTTCCTGCATCTGCGTTTTGATTTCCCGCTCATTGACTGGGGCCGCCGCTACAGAGGCGTGCAGACGGCCCGCATGCAGAAGGCGCAGGCCTTTCACAAGCAGGCCAATGCCCGTACGGACTATTCCAACCAGTGGTTGCAGGCGGAACAGCAGGTTTCCCTTGCGGAAACCAATATGCGGCTGGTCAAGGTTCGGTTTCAGACCGCGGAAATGCGCTTCAGGGAAGCGGAGATTTCTTTTAACGAGGGTCTGGCGCCCCTGCCGACTGTGAGCAGCGCCCACGAAGCGATGATTAATGCGCAGGTGGCTCTGATTGAGGCGGAAAAGGAATTGGAGCTGGCCAAGCTCCAGTGGATGTTTGTTTCCGGGATGTTGCAGGAATATTTCCTCGGGCAGCCCGCCAAGGAGGTGGAATAGTATGGCCGCGCAGATTGTTTGCCGCCTGACGGGCATCGTTGTCCTGGCCTGCCTGCTGCTGTCGGCGCTGCCCGCGGCAGCGGCTGAAGTGTCCCGCGCCACGGGAAAAGTCGTGGCCACGGTCACGCGTCTGGCCGTTATGCCCTTTAACGGCATTGTGGACGAAGTGCTGGTGCATCCCGGGGATCGCGTTGAAAAGGGCGATCCCCTGCTGCGTTATCATCTCGAAATTGCCGACGAGCGCCAGCTGGCGCAGGAGTTGAGCGTAGGCGGCAACAACGACGGTATCAAAAGCAATATGCTGCAGTTGCAGTCCACCCTGGCGGAAACCGTGGCCCAGCGTAACAAGGCCCGGCAGCTGGCCGCCAGCGGTCTTGGTTCCCGGCAGGCCCTGAGCCGTCTGGAACAGGATGTGACGTCCCTGCAGGAACGCATTGAACTGCTGCGCGCCACCATCAGCAAGAACGACGCCAATTTTCAGCGCCGCCTGACGGAAATTCAGGAATCCTTCGAGGAGCCGCTGAAGCCCGGCGAGCCTCTGCCCTCGCAGCTGGTGCTGACCGCGCCCATCAGCGGGCATGTGCTTTCCGTCGAAGGAGTTGTCAGCGAGGGCGCTTTGCTGCCGCGCGGGGCAAGGGTGGTCATGGTGGGCCGTCTTGATCCCGTGATCATTCAGGTGCCTGTCTATGAGGGCGAGCTGTCCAATATCGCTGTGGGCGATCAGGCGGAAGTATCCATATCTTCGCTGCGCGACAAGACCTTTGCCGCCACGGTTTCGGAAATTTCCTGGACGGCCAGCGACATGAACGTGTCCAATCCTTCCTATTATACGGTGGAACTGAGCGTGCCCAACCCCAACTTTGAGCTCAAGCCCGGGTACAAGGCTGTGGTGCGCTTTGCCGTCAAGTAACATCTCATGAAGCTGAAAAGCATTCCGCGCCGTCTCGGCTATATTCTCGGGGCGCAGTGGACGCGCGATCTGTCGTGGACGCTGTTCACCATCCTGCTGTCGCGTCAGGACCCCTTTCTGCTGGGTCAGATCATGCTGGCTCTCGGTTATGGCTATCTGGTCAAGACGGCGGCGGATGTCGGCCTGAACGAGTTCCTGCTGTCCTCCTTTGCCCGCCGGGATGCCCGCCCCACCGTGCTGCTGGGCGAGGTTCTGTGGCTGAAGTGCGCGCTGCTGGTGATCGCTCTTGGCGTTACCTGGTGTATCGTGGCCTCCAAGGCCAATTATTCCCCGGAACTGCGGCTGATTGTTCTGTGCATTGCCGCGGGTTTCGGTATTGACGGCATCAGCGATACCTTTTTTGCTCTCTGTCAGGCCCGGGGACGGCAGGACGTGGAAATGCGCATACGCATTCCCGCCGCCGTCCTGGGCATCGGCTTCGGCATCGTCTCCTTTCTTCTGGGAGCGCCGCCGCTGGTGGTGGCGCTCTACAAGGTTGTCGAGTCCTCTCTCTGTTTTTGCTTCGGCGTGCGGGCCATCGGGCGCAATCCCTTTGCCCGTTTCGGCTGGGGGCAGTTTCTTGATTTGGCGCAGCGCATGCGCAGCGGCCTTATTTTTACCGGCATGGCCGCCTGTTCCATGTTCTACAACAAGCTGAATCTGTTTTTCCTCAAGGATTACGGCGGCGAGGATGCCGTTGCGGCCTACGGCGTGGCCTGGGAAATGGTGGAAGGGCTTTCCATGATGATTTCCAGCGCCCTGTTGGGCAAGGTCATCTTCCCCATGCTCTCCAAGCTCTGGAAGGATAACCGCGACGCTTTCCGGGCGCTGGCCGGGCAGACGGCCCGTTCCCTCTGGGCGGCGGCCCTGCCCATGATTTACGTACTTTGCGTGGAAAACGATCGTATCTTTCCTCTTATTTACGGGGAGCATCTCAAGACCGCCGTCACGGCCCAGCGTCTGCTGACGCCCTGTCTGGCCACAGCCTTTCTGCACAATCTGGCGGCCTATGCCATGATCGGCATGCGCCGGCACACGCTGCTGCTCTGTTTTTATCTGAGCGGGCTGGCGGTCAACATCTTCTGCTGCTACTGGCTCATTCCGCAGATGCCGCTGGAAGGCGCGGCCCTTGCCCTGACCATCACCAAGGTCTGGGTCGCCATTCTGACAGTTTCCTTTTTTCAGGCGACGGCACGCCCCATGACGGCGGCGCAATGGGCGCTCATGCTTGCCACCATTGCCGTCAGCGTCGGTCTCTGGTACGGCTGCGGGCTTGTGCTGCCCCGAGAGATTGCCGAGATTGCCGGTCTGCTGCCCCTGCTGGCGCTCCTCTGGCGCTGGCGGCCTCCGTCGGCGTTCGAGCGTTCCGGCAGCGCCGAAGCGGCTTAGGGCCGTTAACGCTAAAAGGTTCTTCCGGGGGGAAGGAAACCCCCTTGGCTAGCGCGCAAGGGGTGTTTCCTTCCCCCCGGGCCCCCCATCCTTCCC
>DXFI01000004.1 GCA_019114565.1 Candidatus Desulfovibrio intestinigallinarum
CCTGACTTTTCCCCGATAAAAGCGCGCTGGGGAAGGGATGGGGGGCTTGGGGGGAAGGATTACCAGAACGCCTTTCCTTCGGAAAGGCTGGGCCCTCTCGCGCGCAGAGGGGTTTCCCTTCCCCCAAAACAACTTACGAATAGTGGTAACAGGTCCTGATGAAAGGTATGGAAAAGGGGTCCCCTGTTCTGCCGGGGACCCCTTTCGACCGTTCCGGCGCTGTTATGCGCCCGGAGCAAGAGACGTCAGAATGATGAGGCGTCCGTTGTGCGACAGGGTGATGCCGCGCGTCGTGGGCGGGGCCTGACGCAGGAATGCGCGCAGGCTCGTGATGTTGCCGGCAGCGCGCAGACTGCGCTTGTCAAGAAAGGAGTAGGTCAGCTGACTGGCTCTGGCCGTCTGCTGCTCGAATTTTTTCAGGCTGCTGTCAAAGTGCTGCGGCCCCTTGCTGCCGGCCGCCAGCGCGTCAAAGGTCGCACCGTCGGCCTTTATCTCGGCAAGGACAAAGCCGCTGCCCACAATTTCCTGGATGGCATTGCGGAAATTGGCGGGGGCGAACGGGCGCTGGAGCACAATCATTTTAAGTTTGTCTTCCGACAGCATGAACACCTGCTGCCACTTCTGTCTGGCATAGGTTGCCTGCGGCAGACAGAGATGATCCTCCAGACCGGGTTCGCGGCACGGCTCGGCTTGTGAGCGGCGCTGCACCGTCGTGCGCGGCATGTCCAGATAGTAGCCGCCAAGCAGGGGAACGCGCGGCTCCGCCTGAGCGGGCAGCGCCATGAGCAGAAGTAAAAGAAGCGGCAGAAGATATTTCATGCAAATCCTCCCAGGAATGGTTTCAGCCTAGCGCAAGGAAGCCGGAACGACAAGAGTTCCGCCCGGCAGGGAGCAGGCAGCGACAAAAATGGCCTTGACAATAGTTCGATATAAAACTATTTTGACGCCATGCAATATCATTCCATTTTTGCTTATGCCAGCCGCCTGCGTAACCTGGGCAACGAGCTGATTGTCGACGGGCTCCGGCAGCGCGGTGTGGAAGGCATTGTTCCCAGTCACGGCGACATCGTGCATGTGCTGCTGCATACGGAAAGCTGCTCTATGAGCGAGCTGGCCCGGCGTATCGGGCGCACAAAATCCACAGTGACAGTTCTTGTGCGCAAGCTCGAACAGGCCGGCTATGTGCAGCGGGAGCAGGATGCGTCGGACGCACGCGGGGTACGCATTTCTCTTACGGAGCGCGGAAGGGGGCTTGAACCGGCCTTCCGGGAAATTTCCGACCGTCTGGAAGGGCTCATACGCGACCGTCTTTCGGATGACGAAGCTGCCCGGTTGGAGGCCCTGCTGGCAAAATGCGTGGGAATCATACCTGATATCAGAGATGAGGAGAAGTAATCATGAGCAATTATTCCATGAAACGTGTTGATCTGCATGCCGGACGTGTCGAACTGCATGACCTGCTGCAGCTGACGGGCTGCGAAGTCTCCTGCAATACGCTGCCGCAGGGAGCGAGCGTCCCCTTTGTGCATCATCATACCAATAATGAAGAGCTGTATATCGTGCTGGATGGCGCGGGGACGCTTTTTATTGACGGCGAGGAACTGCCCCTTGCCGCCGGGGACTGCTTCCGCATTGCGCCCGCCGGAGCCCGCTGCATCCGCGCCGCCGAAGACAGCGCCCTGCATTTTCTCTGCGTCCAGACCCGGGCCGGGAGCCTTGAGGGCTACACCATGAGCGACGGCGTGATTGACGAAAAGGGCGACAAGCCGAGCTGGCTCCGTTAGGGCCTGTTAACACTAATTTTAAAAATAATTTGAATAGATAAAATAAATAGGCTGTACACGCGCCACTTGCCTTTGGTGGCGGGGTCGCCTCGTATTCCTAACTTTTCCCCGATAAAAGCGCGCTGGGGAAAGGATGGGGGGCTTGGGGGGAAGGGAAACACCTCTCGCGCTAGCAGAGGGGTTTCCCCTCCCCCCAAACAACTTACGAATAGTGTTAACAGGCCCTAGAGCATTTTTAGTTTGTAATGTTCTACGGCAGAGGCTGGCAACGTAAGCCCGTTTTCCGCAGTTGCGGAAAGCGGGCTTTTCGTGTTCTGCTGTATGCTGCAACGGGATGCGCCGTTGTCGTTGTGGCCGGAAAACTGTCTTGCCTGACGCTTTGCCGACGGCGACAACGTCAAGATGGAAAAACATCTTCATATCACGGAGTTGCGTCATATGTATCTTGTCGTTCGTCTGTTCAAGCTGCTGGCCTGTCTCTCGCTGGTCGTTCTGCTGGTGTTGCTGGTGCAGTTCAACGGCGCAGCCATGAGTATGGCGGAAATTCTCGTGCCGGGTTCCGGCTGGATCGTCTGTCTGGCGCTGGTCGGCCTTGAGCTGCTTGCCTGCGTCTGGCTGGGGCTGGCCTGGTTCCCGCGTCCTTCTAAGCTGGTGCTGCGGGCTGATCCTACGGAAGAGGAGCGCCGGGCCTTTGCCCGGGAGCTGACGCGCCGTCTTCGTAACAACAGACATGTTCGGGCCGCCGGGCTGAAAGCTGATGATCCCGAGTTCCTGCCCGCCGCCCTGCGGCATCTGGACGCGCTGGCGGACAGCGTCATCCGCTCCGATGCCAAAAAGATTTTTCTGGGCACGGCCCTGTCGCAGAACGGTAAACTGGATGCCCTCATTGTCTTTTTTGCGCTGAGCCGCATGGTCTGGCGGGTATCGGCCATTTATAATCAGCGGCCCACTGTCCGGGAGATCTGGAGCGTCTACAGCATGGTGTCCTCGTCGGCCTTCATTGCCTTCTCCATCGAGGCGCTGGATATTCCCCGCACCATCTCCGAAGCCATGAGCGCGCTTGTTCCGTCTGTGACGCCGTCCCTGACAACGGCTTCCATTCCCGTTGTCGGCGCGTCTCTCCAGTATTTTACGGCTTCCATCATTGACGGGGCGGCCAATGCTCTTCTGGCTGTCCGTGCCGGTGTCATTGCCAGAAATGCCTTTCGCTTTGCCGCGCTGCCGCAGGAGGGTTCCTTGCGGCAGGCCTGCGCCGGACAGAGCTGCGCCATGCTGCTCGGACTTTCTCAGGAGTGCGTGGGAGAGATTGTGGACACCCTGCGCGATCAGCTCAGGAGCCTGACCACGGACGTGGTGGGCAAGGCAGCGGAGAAGACGAAGCATGCCGCCGGCAGCGTGGCCCGTGCCACGGTCAGCGTGGCCGAAGCCGCCGGGGCCGCCGTGCGTCAGGTGGTGCGCGGCGGCGACGAGAGCCGGGAATGCCCGGCAACGGGCGTGACGGATGCCGATGTGGAAGGTGGCGCGGCAGACAGGGAGGGCATGCACAAGGAAGAGCGCAGGGAAAGCCGGATCGGACTGGGCAAACGCCTGCGGGATGTCTGCCCGACAGGCCTGTTTCGCAAGCCCTGCGCCGACGAGGTTTTTGCCCTGAGTCTTGCGCTGCTGTGGGTGGAAGGAAGGCCCGGCGGCAGCAGACGGCGGGTCCTGTGCCGCTATGCACTCAGGGAGGGCGTGAGCGAACATCTGTTGCGCTATCTGGATACGCAGCCGGCACTGGATGATTTGTGGACGCTGCTGCGTGTCTGGCGCAAGCGGGCTGGGCAGGTTCTGACCGTACAAAAGGAATATGCGCCGGGACTTACCGTTATGACGGACGAAGCCGTGGAGCGCCTGCGGGAGCTGGAGCAGCGGCTGAAGCTGGGCGACGCCTTGCGGAAGGCGCTTGAGGTCCGCGGAGAGTAGGGCGTTTCTCCTTTGAAAAGGATGAAACGTTCTGTCCTGCCGGTGTCCCTCTGTGCATCGCGGCTGCTGCCCGGCATGGGCGGCAGGTCGCCTGCCCGGCGCGGGGCATGGGGTGAGAGGGGCCGCCGCCCCTCTACACCCCCTGCACCC
>DXFI01000061.1 GCA_019114565.1 Candidatus Desulfovibrio intestinigallinarum
GGGGGGCTTTGAAAAGGTCTTCGAGCTCAACCGCAACTTCCGCAACGAAGGCATAGACACCCGCCATAACCCCGAATTCACCATGTGCGAGTTCTACTGGGCCTATGCCACTTTCCGCGATCTCATGGACCTGACCGAAGAGCTCTTCGCCCGGCTGGCGGAGAAGGTCTGCGGCAGCACCGTCATCACCTATCAGGGACAGGAGATCGACCTGACCCCCGGCCACTGGAAGCGGATGACCTTCCATGAATCGCTGGAGCAGGTCGGCGGACATGCGCCCTCCTTCTATACCGACTACAACAAGGTCAAGGCCTACCTCACGGAAAAGGGCGAAAAGGTGGCCGAAGGCGAGGAGCTGGGCAAGATGCAGGCCAAGGTTTTTGACCTCGACGTGGAAGAGAAGCTCATCCAGCCGCATTTCATCTACCACTACCCCACGGCCATCTCGCCGCTGTCGCGGCGCAATGACGAGAACCCGGACATCACGGACCGCTTCGAACTCTTCATGACCGGCAGGGAAATGGCCAACGCCTTTTCCGAGCTCAACGATCCCATGGACCAGCGCAACCGCTTCGAGGCGCAGGTGCGGGAAAAGGAAGCCGGGGACGACGAAGCCCATTGCATGGACGAGGACTACCTGCGCGCCCTGGAATACGGCATGCCGCCCGCTGCCGGACAGGGCGTGGGCATAGACCGGCTGGTCATGCTGCTGACGGATTCGGCGTCCATTCGCGAGGTCATCCTCTTCCCGCTGCTGCGGCCGGAGTATTAGGTGGGCCGATCGTCCTTCGCCCTTTTCGTCGCCCGGCGCTATCTGTTTTCGCGCCGCAAACAGACCTTCATCTCGGTCATCTCGCTCATGTCCATCCTGGGCGTGGCGCTGGGGGTCGGCGCTTTGGTGGTCGTCCTTGGGGTGTACAACGGCCTGACCACGGACATGCGGGACAAGATCCTGGGGGCCAACGCCCACGGCATCGTCATGTCCTATCAGCCGGCGGCCTTCCAGCGCATGCCTGATCTGCGCGAGCGGACGCTCAGCGTCCCGCATGTCACCGGGGCAACGCCGTTCATCTATACCGAGTGCATGGTCTCGGCCAACGGCAGCGTCAAGGGCATCGTGCTGCGCGGCGTGGACCCGGCCACCGCGCCGGACGTCGTCACCATGCTGGGCAAACTGCGGCAGGGCGCTGTGGGCGACCTCGTGCGGGAAGGCCTGCCGGGCATCATCATCGGCGATGAACTGGCTCGCCGTCTCGGCGTGGTCCTCGGCAGCCGCGTCAACCTGCTCACCCCTTCCGGCAAGAAGGGCGCGGCCGGCTATCAGCCCGACGTCAAGCCTTTCGTTGTGGTGGGCACCTTCAAGACCGGCATGTTCGAATACGACTCTTCCCTGGCTTTCGTCGCGCTGGACGTGGCCCGCAGCGTGCTGGGCCTGCCGGAGGGCTACCTGACCGGCATCGAGATCACCGTGAACGATCTCTTCCGTGCCGACGTCATCGCCGACGAGCTGGCCGGGGAACTGGGCAGCCCCTTCTATGTCCGCCACTGGATGGAGATGAACGCCAACCTCTTCGCGGCCCTCAAGCTGGAAAAGGTCGGCATGTTCATCCTGCTCGCCATGGTGGTGCTCATCGGCTCCTTTTCCATCGTCACCTCGCTGGTCATGCTGGTCATGGAAAAGACGCGGGACATCGCCATCATGATGTCCATGGGCGCCACCAGCCGCATGATCCGCAACATCTTCATGCTCCAGGGGACCATCATCGGCCTGGTCGGCACCCTGCTGGGCTACGGCATGGGCCTCACTCTCGGCTGGGCCCTGCGCAAGTACCGCTTCATCAAGCTGCCGGAAAACGTCTACACCCTCGACCATCTCCCCATCATCATCACCGTGCCCGACGTGCTCATCGTGGGCGCCAGCGCCATGCTGCTCTGCTTCCTGGCCACCCTCTATCCGGCGCGGCAGGCCGCCCGCCTCGTTCCGGCCGAAGCTTTGCGCTACGAATAACCGCCATGTCCGAACTGTACCGATTCCTTGATGTGAGCAAACATTTTGACGGCCCTGAAAATCTAGAGATTTTCAAGAATATCAATATGGTAATTGATGAAGGGGAGTCCCTGGCCATAGTGGGGGCCTCCGGTTCGGGCAAGTCGACCCTCTTGCATCTTATGGGAGCTCTTGATACTCCCTCGTCAGGACGTATCTTGTTCGACGGTAAAGACATGGCCGCCATGAACGCGGACGAAAAGGCGCATTTCCGCAATGCCGCGCTGGGCTTTGTCTTTCAATTCCACCATCTGCTGCCGGAATTCACGGCAGTGGAAAATGTGGCGATGCCTGCCTTCGTGGCCGGGCGTCGCCATGCCGACGTTTTGCCGCTGGCGCGGGAAATGCTGGACAGGGTCGGGCTCTCGCACCGCATGCAGAGCTCCGTCGCCACCATGTCCGGCGGTGAACGGCAGCGCGTGGCCATAGCGCGCGCCATCCTCATGCGGCCGCGGGTTCTGCTCGCCGACGAGCCCACGGGCAATCTGGACGAGCATACCGGGGCGCAGATCGGCGAACTGCTGACGGAGCTGAACAAGGAACTGGGCATGACGCTCGTAGTGGTCACGCACAATGCGGACCTGGCCGCTACCATGCAGCGCAGTTTGGAACTCAGAGCGGGGATATTGTATGAAAAAGTATTTGCGTAGGCTCTCCTCCCTCTTCATTGTGCCGGCCTTGCTGCTGGTGTGCGCCGTGACCGCGGCGAACGCCGCCGGACAAAAGGTGCTCGTGCTGCCCTTCCAGGCCAGCACCGGCCCGGAAATGCCCAATGCTTCGCAGGATGTGCCCCAGCTTATCTGTGACCAGCTCGCGCAGAACGGACTCAGCCCCATCCCCATGGACAAAGCCCGTGGCCTGCTGGCCCGCGGCGGCAACGGCTCCGTGGACCTGGCCGAAGCCCGGCGTCTGGGCCGCATGGCCGGCGCCGATCTCGTCGTCTACGGCAGCTTCAACGAGCAGGGGACGGGGTTCCGCATGGATACCCGCCTCGTGCCCGTGGAAGAGGGCCAGGCCGTCCCCGCCCGCTTCGAGCGGGACTCGCTCATAGCGCTGGCCGAATGCGCCAGCGATCTCGCCGGACGGGCAGCCAGCGTCATGGGCGCGGGCAGCGCTCCGGCCCCGGCGGCCGCGCCCGCCGCCGCACCGACGCACGATCAGATGCCGGACTTCGTCCCCATGCAGGGCACGACCAAGGGCCTCGCCGACGTGCAGGTGCGCGGTCTCCAGGTCATGGACCCGGACGTGGTGCTGACGCGCCTGACCATCCGCCGCGGCGACAGCCCGGATGCCGACGCCATCAACGAAGAAGTCAAGCGCATCTGGGAGATGGGCTACTTCAACGACGTGCGGGCGACCCTTGAAGGCAATGTCCTTGTCTTCACCGTCAGCGAAAAGCCCCGTATCGAGAACATCATCGTCGAAGGCTCCGACGCCGTGGACGCCGACGACGTGCTGGCGGCGATGGGCACCCGCAGCGGCAACGTGCTCAACGAGCAGCTCATCTCCGACGACCTCCAGAAGATCAACGAGCTCTACCGCAAGGAAGGCTACTACCTTGCCAAGGCTTCCTACAGGCTGGAATCCCGTCAGGGCGGCAAGGGCGCCGTCCTGGTCATCTCGGTGGAAGAAGGCAACAAGCTCTACATCAAGGAAGTCAATATCGACGGCATCAAGGAGCTGGACCGCGGCGGCCTTGACAAATACCTGGCCCTGCGCCCCCGCACCATCCTGTCCTGGTTCACCGGCACCGGCGTGCTCAAGGACGAATACATCGAGCGCGACACCAACGCCATCGCCGCCTACGGCCTGAGCCAGGGCTTTGTGGACATCCAGGTGTCCGCGCCGGACATCCAGTATAAAGAAGACGGCATCTACATCACCTTCCTCGTCAACGAAGGCCCGCGCTACAAGGTGCGGGACGTCAAGTTCGGCGGCGACGTCATCGACACCGAGGACGCCATGCTCGCCCAGGTGGAGATGGACAACTGGCGCGACGATAACGACTATTTTTCCGTTACCGTCATGCAGGAGGACACCAAACGCCTGACCAACTATTACGCTGACCAGGGCTACGCCTTTGCCGAAGTGGACACCCGCATCCTCAAGGTGGACGGCGACGAGCCCCTGGTGGACGTGGGCTACCAGATCAGCAAAAAGCAAAAGGTCTTCATCCGCCGCCTCATCGTCGAAGGCAACGTGAAGACCCGCGACAACGTCATCCTGCGCGAGATGCGCCTGGGCGACGGCGACATGTACGACGGGGCCAAGCTGCGCCGCTCCACCGAGCGCCTGAACCGCCTGCGCTACTTCTCCGCCGTGGACACGGAACTCGTGCCCACCGGCAAGGACGACGAGGTGGACCTCAAGGTCAAGGTCAATGAGACCAACACCGGCGCGCTCATGGGCGGCATCGGCTACTCCACCTATTACGATGTGGGCGTCTCCGCCTCCATCATGGAGCGCAACCTCTTCGGCCGCGGCTACTGGCTGCAATTGCAGGGCTTCTTCTCCTGGCGGCGCACGTCGGGCATCCTGTCCTTCACCAATCCGCGCGTCTACGATACGGATCTCAGCATCGGCAACGATCTGTACTACGTGCGCGACTACTGGGACGACTTCACCAAGGAGACCATGGGGGACACCATCAACTTCTCCTACCCCGTGGGCGAATATACCTCCGTCGGCATCGGCTACCGTCTGGAACGCTACTACCTCTCGGACGTGGGCGACGATGCCTCCCCCTACATCACCGACTACAAGGGCTACAACTGGACTAGCGCCATCAACGCCCGCATCCTGCGCGACACCACCGACGCCCGCGACAGGCCCACCAAGGGCACCATCGCCCGCCTCTGGGCCGAATACGGCGGCGGCGGTCTGGGCGGTACGGACAATTTCATCAAGGCCGTGGCGGACTGGCAGGGCTTCTGGTCCTTCAATCCGGAGAACACCATCCACCTGCGGGCCCGCGTCGGCGGCGTCTTCCAAAATACGGACAAGCGCGTGCCGGTCTTCGAACGCTTCTGGGTGGGCGGCATGGAAACCATCCGCGGCTTCTCCTACTCCGACCTTTCGCCCCGCGACAAGAATTACGGCGGCGACCAGATCGGCGGTGACCGCATGGGCGTGGTCAACCTGGAATACGTCTGGACCTTCCAGAAGGATATGGGCCTTGCGCTCGTGCCCTTCATAGATGCCGGCTTCAACATCGACTCCAAGACGCAGGGCAACGATCTGTACGACAAGATCGTCTACTCCGCCGGTCTTGAACTGCGCTGGCGCTCGCCCATGGGCGACCTGCGCATCGCCTACGGCATCCCGCTCAGCAAGGACTACGACAACGAGCGCGAGCCCGGGCGGCTGGAATTCAGCATGGGTCAGTTCTTCTGATCCGTTCTGCCGGGAATGCAAAAAGGCGTCCTCTACGGAGGACGCCTTTTATATTTATGCATATAAAGACACATTTCTCTGCATCTGAAACTATAACAGCTACGTTTTATCTCTAGTTATGCTATTCATGGTGCACAGATACGGCAGGATATAAACTTTCATTACTTCATATAAATTTTGTTTAGAGCATTTCTAAAAAAAAATTCCTTGCCAAATACCCCGCCACAGACTACGAGTAGGATAAGAAAGAAATCATAGAGTACTCCTGAGCCTTGTCCTCCCCCCACTGCCACAGCAGCGCAAGGCCTCCGGGGAGAGAAGGCGGCCCGTCTGCTCTGCGGGCCCGGCGGGAAAACACTATGGCAAAGCGAACTACATCTTCCGAAAAGACGGGCAACGGCAGCGGCGTGCTGCGGCGTCTGGCGCCGCCGCTGGCCTTCATGCTGGCTCTTTTCGCGCTGGTCGTGCTCTGCTACGATGCCGGTTATTCGGCGCTCCCCCCCACTGAAAAGCGCTACGCGGACGCCAAGGCCGGCGTGGAGCGGCTCAAGCTGGACGAGAAACGCTCCATGCAGCGGGAGCCGTGGGAAAACCTGGCGGAGGAATTCAGCGACATCTACCGCAGCGACACGGACTGGCCCAACCGGGCCGCCGCCCTGTTCAAGGCCGGGGAAAGCCTCGAACAGCTGGCGCGCCGTTCCTTTACCCGCAAGGACGCGCAACGGGCCGTGGACTGCTACGAAGAAGTGGCGCTCAAGCATGCCGACAGCCGCCTTGCCGACGATGCCCTCTTCCGGGCTGCCCTGCTGACGGCCTCCTACCTCAAGGACGACAAGGCGGCGCTGGCCCTGCTGGACCGCCTTGAACGGCAGTATCCCCGCGGGGACATGCGCGATCAGGCCCGTGAGCTGCGCAGCAATCTTACCGCCAGCCTGGCCCCAGTCGGGACGGCGGCAGCCGCCCCGGCCGCGCAAGCACCTGCGCCGGAAGCGGCCATCCCCGATGTTCGCCCGGCACAGCGGCCGCAGGCCGTCTATCAGCAGGCCAAGGCGGAGATGGACGCCCTGCGCAAGGACAAGAAGCGGTCCTGCTGGCGTGAGCCGTGGGAAAAGCTGGAGCAGCGCTTCCTTTCCGTCCACGCCGCCAAGCCCTCTCCGGCCATAGGCGCGGGGGCGCTCTATCGTGCGGCAGTCTGCCGTGAGGCGCTGGCCCGCTGCTCGCACATGGACAAGGAGTTTCAGGCCGCGGTCGCCCTCTATGCCGCGGTCCCGGATCAGTTCCCGCGCAGCGCCCTGGCTGACGACGCCCTCTATCAGGCCGCCGTCCTCTCCGCACAGGAGCTGGACGATGCCGGAGAGGCCCGGCGTTTCCTCAGCGAACAGCTGAAGAGCTACGCCAAGGGAGACATGGCCGGCAAGGGGCGGCAGCTGCTGGCGGAACTGGACGGGGGTCCGCAGAAGGAAGCATCCGTACGCACGGCGCAGCGGCCTGTCGCGCCGGAACTGCAAATGCTTTCCTGGGATTCGCCGGGCAAGAACAGCGTTGAGGTCGTGCTGGAGCTCAATACCTCCACCACGTACGACACCCGCCTGGTGCGCGGCAGCAAGTCCCAGCCGGACCGCCTCGTCCTGCGGCTCAAGAATACGGCCGTGGCCGACGACGTGCGCAAGGGCGTCAAGGTCAACGGCAGCCTGCTCCAGAACATCGCGGTCAAGAAGCTCAAGAAGGACGCGCAGGTGGAACTTACGTTCCGCGAGGTGGCGCGCTTCGATACGGATTCCGAAGAGAACCCCAGCCGCATCGTGGTTCGGGTGACGTCCGGCAAGAACCGCCTGCCCCGTGCGGAAAAGGGAGACACGGACATCGCCGAAGCTCCTCGGCGTGAACGCCGGGTCAGCGCGCGTCAGGTGGCCGACATGGCGAGCCAGCTCGGCCTGAGCGTGCAACGCGTCTTCATCGACGCCGGTCACGGCGGACGCGACCCCGGCACCAGCCACAACAAGGTGGTGGAACGGGTCATCACCCTGGACATCGCCCTGCGTCTGGGCCGCCTGCTGGAGGCCAACGGCCTCGATGTCGTTTACAGCCGCCGGGACGATCGCGCCGTGGGCCTGAGCCAGCGTACGGTGGCGGCCAACCGCAAGGAATGCGACCTCTTCGTCTCCATCCATGTCAACGCCAACGAGGACCGCTCCGTCCAGGGCTTCGAGACCTACTACCTCGACTTTGCCAGCAACCAGCACGCCGCACGAGTGGCCGCGCTGGAAAACGCCCGCAGCGAACGGCGGCTGGGCAATATGCAGAGCATGCTGGCGGAAGTGATGTTGTCGGCACGTGTGGACGAGTCGCGCCGCCTGGCCTCGGATATCCAGCGGCTTTCCCTCTTCCGCCTCAAGCGGCGAGGCTACGAAGTGCGCAACAACGGCACCAAGTCCGCGCCCTTCCATGTCCTGCTGGGCGCCAACATGCCCGCCGTCCTTGTGGAAGTGGGGTACTGCACGCACGGACAGGAAGCCAAGCGCCTTTTGGACGCCAAGTACAGACACGCTCTGGCCGAAGGCCTGGCGGAGGGCATCCTTGCCTACCGCGACCGCCTGTCCAAGCGTCGTACCGCACAGAATTCATTGACGGACGGTACGTCTGGTGCTATGTGATAGGCGCGCCGAACGAAGCAGCCAGCCAGCTCTTCCCGTTCTGCTGACAATGCCTGAAAGCGTTGCTACGCTTTGACACATTCACACACGACCGATTACTGAAATGGAGTGTTCCCCATGCGTAAAGTCCTGTTTCTGACCCTTGCCCTGAGCCTGATGCTGGTTGGTTCCGCTTTTGCCGCGGACGCTGCCGCTACGCTGACGCCCAAGATCGGCGTCGTGGACATGCAGGCCGTCGCCACCCAGAGCGAACCGGCCAAGGCCGCCAAGGAAAAGATGGAAAAGCAGTTCGGCAAGGAGCGCGAGACCCTCGAAAAGCAGGGCGAAGCGCTGAAGAAGAAGGCCGAAAACCTCAAGGGCCCCAAGGCGAGCGAAGAAAAGAAGCTGGCCTTCATCAAGTCCAAGCAGGAACTCGACCAGAAGACCCGCAACTTCATGCGCAAGGTCGAACAGGAAGAAGTCAAGCTGCGTCAGGACATGGTGACCATGGTCTTCAATGCCACCTATGAAGTGGCCAAGCGCAAGGGCTTCACCTTCGTGGTGGACATCACGGCTGGCGGCGTCCTCTATGCCGATCAGAGCATGGACCTCACCTCCGACGTTCTGGCCGAAGTCAACAAGATCTTCAAGGAAAAGGGCGACAAGAAGTAAGCCGCCATTTCCCTCGGACAGCAAAAAAGACCCGGCCCCGCGCCGGGTTTTTTTGTGTTTGCCGCCGTGCAGCCCTTGTGCCCCGGCACGTCACGGGCTAAGGTGGCTGGACCGACGCACAGGAAAAAGGAGTCTCCATGAGTCAGGAAACGCCCATCACGATGGATATCCAGCGCATCCAGGCCATCCTTCCCCACCGTTACCCCTTCCTGCTGGTGGACAGGGTGGTGGAATGCGTTCCCGGTTCGCATATCCGCGCCTATAAAAACGTCACCATGAACGAGCCGTTCTTCCAGGGACATTTCCCCGGGGTGCCCATCATGCCGGGCGTGCTCATCCTTGAAGCGCTGGCGCAGACCGGCGGCCTGCTGGCCGCGGCAGGCATGGGCGATCTGTCGGACAAGCTCTTCCTCTTCACCGGGCTGGACGGCGTGAAATTCCGGCGGCAGGTGGTCCCCGGCGACCGCCTCGATCTGGAATGCAGCAATCTGCGCATGAAGCTGCGCATGTGCAAGATGGACGCCAAGGCCTTCGTGGACGGCAAGCTGGCCGCCGAAGCCGTGATCACCGCCGCCATCGGCGACCGCCCCGCTGCCTGATGCGCGTCGCTCTGGTCCACTACTGGCTGTCGGTCATGGGCGGCGGCGAGAAGGTGCTTGAAGCCCTTTGCCGCCTCTACCCTCAGGCCGACATCTATACGCATGTGCTGCGCAGGGATAATCTGCTGCCCGAACTGCGGCGGCACGCCATCCGTACGACCTTCATCAACGCCCTGCCCGGCAGCGCGCGGCATTATCAGAAGTATCTGCCGCTCATGCCGCTGGCGCTCGAACAGCTGGATCTGACAGGCTATGATCTCGTCATCTCCAGCGAATCCGGGCCGGCCAAGGGCGTCATCACCCGGCCGGACGCCCTGCACATCTGCTATTGCCACTCGCCCATGCGTTATCTCTGGGACAACTGGCCCGTGTATCAGGAAAATGCGGGACGGTTCACCCGGCTCTGCTCGCGCGTGCTGCTGCCCCGCCTGCGGCAGTGGGACGTGCTCAGCGCCATGCGCGTGGACCGCATCGTGGCCAATTCCCGTCACGTGGCGCGCCGCATCCGCAAGTATTGGCGTCGTGAGGCCCAGGTGGTGCATCCGCCGGTGGACACGCAGGCCTATGCCCCCCGCGAGCGGGCCGGGGGCGAGCACTATCTTTGCTTTGGCCGCCTGACGCACTACAAGCGGGTGGATCTGGCCATCGAGGCCTGCAACCGCCTCGGACGGACGCTGCTGATCATCGGCGACGGCGAAGAACGGCAGCGGCTGGAAGCGCTGGCCGGGCCGAACGTGCGCTTTCTGGGGCGTCTGGAGGATGACGCCGTGCGGGAGCTGCTGCGCCGGAGCCGGGCGCTGCTCTTCCCCGGTGAGGAAGACTTCGGCATCATCCCCGTGGAAGCCATGTCCGCAGGCGTCCCCGTCATCGCCTACGGACGCGGCGGTGCGCGGGAGACCGTACAGGACGGCATCACCGGCCTGCTCTTCGACGAACAGAGCCCGGAATGCCTGCAAGCGGCCATCCTTCGCTTCGAGGAGCAGGAAGCGGCCTTCTCGCCCGCCGTCCTGCATGCGCATGCCGAGAATTTTTCCGAAGACCGCTTTGCGCAAGCCTTCACGGCGGAAGTCGAACAGGGCTTCGCCGCGCTGGATCGCTGACAGGCACGGCCTGCGGGCCGCCTTGCGGTAGCGCTCTGTGTCGACGCCCGCGGGCTTTTACATCGCCCAGGAGCAGGACTTTTTATCATGCCCTGTTGGGGGTGTTTTACAACCTGTTGTAAAATAACTATTTATTTTCATTGCATAAGGTGTTTTGCTTCCCACTCCCTTTATCCTGATAGCGGGTTCTGGGGAAGATGGGGGAGCTTGAGGGGGAAGAAACCCCTTTTTGCCGCGAGCAAAAGGGGTTTCTTCCCCCTCAAAATAAAACGTAAAGACTCCCCTGCCTCTAATCTTCCACGGGATTGACCGAATCCGCAAAGGGATGCGGGCCGGAAAAGTCCGCTTCGGCGGGAATCTGGCAGACGTGGCTGTTCAGATAGACGCCGTCCCAGTGATGCAGCAGATAGCCGGGCATTTCCATGCGGAAGGCGTCGCCGCCCCCGGGGGTGAGATCCAGATCAATCTGCATGGAAACAGACGGCGATGTCAGCGCCGGACACCCTGCCCACAGAGTAAAAATGGGGCGGTGCATGTGTCCGCAGCACAGACGCGCCCCGGGCGCGCGTTCCAGCACCTCCCGCAGCAGGGCCGCGCCTTCGAAAGGCTCGTCCATGACGCCCATGCCGGTCAGGAAGGGCGGATGATGCATGAAGATCAGCGTAGGTTTGGCGGGGGCTTCCTGAAGACAGGCGTCCAGCCAGCGCGCCATGGCCTCCGGGCAGTGCCCGCTGTGCGAGCCGGGTTCCATGCTGTCCAGCAGCACAAGGCGCAGATCGCCCATGTTCACGCAATGACAGACACGCGGCGGCACGGGGCTTTCTTCCGGGACCCAGCCCCGGAGGATGGCGCACATACGGTCGCGTCTGTCATGATTGCCGGGCACGGCATAAATGGGCATGGGCAGATCGGACAGCGCCTCATACAGCATGTGATAGGCGCGTTCGTCGCCGCTGTCGGCCAGATCGCCGGTAATGACAATGGCATCGGGCTTGCTGGTCAGGCTGTGCAGATAATCCGCCATGACCCGCATGCAGGCAGGCGTATCCACCTTGCGAAAGGAAAGGCGGCCGTCGCCGCGCAGGTGCAGATCCGAAATTTGCAAGACTTGCATAATTTTTCCTCGTCTAGAGCATTTTCCGCTTGAAATGCTTTGCATTTCAAACCATACGGCCTGCCGTTTCGCGAAAAGCGTATTTTCCGCTCACTTTTGGCCGGGCGGCGCTGTGCCGCCGCCTCGCGTTTCATCTTTTCAAAGGTGAAACGCTCTAGATATGCTGGGCGTCGTCGCCGTGCATACGCCGGGCAATGTTGCTCTTGCGCTGAATGCAGAAGGCTGAGACGGCGCTGGTCGCGCCCGCCAGCAGAGTAAAGAGGCAGACGTAGAGCGGATCGCCTTCATTCCAGTTCAGCAGGAAGGTGCACAGGCCGGGCACGATACCCGCCACCAAGAAGCCGGGGAACTGATAGACGATGGAAATGCCGGTATAGCGCACATCCGGCGGAAAGAGATCGGAGAACAGCGCCGCTTCAGGGCCGAACACGCCCGCATAAAAGACGCTCAGAGGAATGATGATGGCCAGCGCCACAAGGAAGAGGCTGCCGCCGCTGGCTTCCATAATCCAGAAGGAAGGGAAGATGGACAGTCCGCACAGCAGGCTGGAAACGCCGTAAACCATGCCGCGCCCGTAGCGGTCGGCAAGGCGTCCCGCAATCAGGATAAAGGGACACATGAGCAGCGCCGCAATCATGACGATGGTCAGGGCCTGCGTGCGCTCCATGCTGATGAACTGCACAAGATAGCTGATGACAAAAACGGCCAGCACATTGAAGAACACGCCGTCAATCCAGCGCGCGCCCACGCCGAGCGCGATATTGCCGGGGTGGTTGCGGCAGACCTTGACAATGGGAAGGGTCTTGTCGGCCGTCTTGCCTTCGTCCTTAGCCTTCTGGAAGTCAGGCGTTTCCAGAATATGCAGCCGGATATAAAGGGCCACGCCTACCAGCACCACGCTGATGAGAAAGGCCACGCGCCAGCCCCAGTCCAGAAACTGCTGATCGCTGAGGGAAGCCGAAAGCAGCGCCACCACGCCGGACGAAAGACACAGGCCCGTAGCAAGGCCCATCTGCGGAATACTGGCATAAAAGGCGCGTTCGCGCTTGCCGGCATATTCATAGGTCATGAGCACGGAACCGCCCCACTCGCCGCCCAGTCCGAGGCCCTGCATCAGGCGGAAGGTCTGGAGAATAATGGGAGCCGCAAGGCCGATCTGCTCGTAGGTGGGCACAAGACCGATGCCGATGGTGGCAATACCCATAATGAGCATGGTCAGCACAAGCATGCTCTTGCGGCCCAGCTTGTCGCCGAAGTGACCGAAGACAAAGGCGCCGAACGGGCGGGCCAGATAGCCGATGGCAAACGTGCTGTAGGCCAGCAGCGTGCCGATGAAGGGGTCTGTCGTGGGAAAGTAGAGCTTGTTGAAGACAATGCCCGCCACGACGCCGTAGAGAAAAAAGTCATACCACTCGATGGTCGCGCCAAGCAGGCTCGCCAGCGCCACGGTCCGAATCTGTCGTTTGGTTGGTGCAGACATGGCAGCTCCTTGCTGGATTCCGCATTGTTAAAAATTTAATAAATTTTCATTCATGAAATCAGGCATATTATCTGCCTTGGGAATCTCTGCCATAGAGTTAGCCATAAAACAAGCTCTTATTGCCTTGAAACAACACCTGTCTGCAAAAAGACACACTACAATAACAGGGCTGAAACTTGATTAATTTTTAATTAAAAATTAAATTAAGAAAAAATGTTTCCTGTCCCCCGCTACGGAGGCCCCATGAAAAATTTCCGTCGCGTCACCCTGACAGATGTTGCCGCCCGCAGCGGCGTTTCCGCCGCCACGGCGTCCATGATTCTGGCGGAACGGCCCGACGTTTCCTTTGCCCCGGAAACGGTGCTCAAGGTGCGGGAAGCCGCGGAATCGCTGGGTTACCGGGGCGTACGACGGCACCGCCCCAGCCGCATTCTTGCGGAACAGAGCGTGGCCATCATCTGCCCCAACGTGGTCAACCAGTATTATTCCACGCTGGTGCAGTCCATTCAGGATGCCGCCGCCCGACATGGCCACGATACCGTCATCTTCACCACCTACCGGGATGCCGCGGCCGAGGCCCGCCTTCTGCATACGCTGGCGGCAGCGGGCGTGGGCGGCATCATTTTCTGTTCCCTGCCTCTCTGTCCGGCACAGGCCGAACGCCTCAACCGCGACACCCCCGTGGTCGTCATCGGGGACAGGGACGCCAATCTCAATCTGGATACGGTGGAACTGAACAACCATAACGCGGGCATGCTGGTGGGACGCTATCTGATCGGCCTGGGGCATCGGGCCATTGCCTGCGTCTCCACGCCGCTGAACAAGGATAATTCAGCGCGCCTGCGGCGGCTGGACGGACTGCGCGACGCGTTCCGTGAGGGCTGCCCCGACGGGCGCGTTCTGGTACGGACCTGCGCCGTCAGCCCGGCCCAGGAACGGGGGGACCTGAACATCGAATACGCCACCGGGCGCACTCTGGCACGCAAATGCCTGTCTGAGAAGGATATTACGGCCTTTGTGGCCGTCAATGACATGGTGGCCTGCGGCGTGCTCGACGCCATTCTCGAAAGCGGCGCGCGAGTACCGGAAGATTACAGTCTCTGCGGTTTCGACAATATCTTTCCCGCCCGGCTGGCGCGCGTCAGCCTTACCACCGTAGAGCATCATATTGCCGAAAAGGGACGCCATGCGCTGGACATCCTGCATCAGCGCATCAGCAACGGCCCCGGATGCAGCGTCACGCGCGTGGAAATCCTGCCGGAACTCATCGTCAGAAACAGCACCGGCCCGGCCCGCAAGATCTAGAGCATTTCAACTTTGAAATGAGAGGACTCCCGATTCATAAGCCGCAATCGTTGCCGTTCGTATTTTCCAGCGAGCCATTTTCATAGCGACAGATAAGGATACTCTTTTTACATTCAAAGTTGAATTGCCCTAAGAACGCGACGGTATGCTTCCTCATCCGTCAGAAAAAGCGCGCTGGGGAAAGGATGGGGGGCTTGGGGGGAAGGGAAACACCTCTCGCGCTAGCAGAGGGGGTTCCCTTCCCCCCAAAAAGCTGCGGATGGCGTTGACAGAACCTAAAAAAGGCACGGAGCGCCGTAGCGCAACCGTGCCTTGGTTGCCGGGCGTCGCGCAATGCGCGCGATGCCCGGCGGGGGCATGACAGAAACTTACTTGCCCAGCACTTCCAGCGTGGCCTGAGCGATCTGCAGTTCTTCGTTGGTGGGGATGATGAGCACCTTCACCTTGCTGTCGGGCGTGGAGATGGTGCGCGCACCGGGCTTGCGGGTGCTGTTCTCTTCCTTGTCGATGAAGATGCCCAGATGCTCAAGACCGGCGCAGACCTGTTCGCGCACGATATCGTCGTTTTCGCCGATACCCGCGGTAAAGACCATGGCGTCCACCTGGCCGTCGAGCAGGAAGTAGTACGCGCCCAGCGTCTTCTTGATGGAGCGGACCAGCATCTTCAGGGCCAGAGCGGCGCGCTCGTTGCCCTTTTCCACTTCCGCGTGCACGTCGCGCATGTCGGTGAAGCCGCACAGGCCCAGCAGGCCGGACTTCTTGTTCATGAGGGTGTCGGCTTCAGCGGGGGTAAGACCCTTCTTTTCCATGACAAAGGGCACGATGGCCGGGTCGATGGAACCGCAGCGGGTACCCATGATCAGGCCTTCCAGAGGCGTCAGGCCCATGCTGGTGTCGAAGCAGACGCCGTTTTTCACGCAGCTCATGGAAGAGCCGTTGCCGAGGTGCATGGTGATGGAGCGCAGCTCGGACTGGGGCTTGCCCAGATATTCGGCCGTCTTCTTGGCAATGTACTTGTGGGACGTGCCGTGGAAGCCGTAGCGACGGATCTTCAGCTCTTCGTACAGCTCATAGGGCAGGCCGTACATATAGGCTTCCTTCGGCATGCCCATGCCGAATTCCGTATCGAACACGGCCACGTTGGGAACGCCGGGGAACAGCTTTTCGGCAACTTCAATGCCCATCAGGTTGGCGGGGTTGTGCAGGGGGCCAAGCAGGAAGTTGTCGCGGATGATCTTCTTGACGTTGTCATCCACCTTGACGGTGCGGGTAATGTCTTCGCCGCCGTGGAGCACGCGATGGCCGATAGCGAAGATTTCGCTCTTGTCCTTGATGACGCCCTTTTCGGGGTCGGTCAGCAGGGAGATGACCAGTTCCATGGCTTCCACATGGGTGGGGAAGGCCGCTTCCTTCACAATCTTTTCAGCCTTGTCGGTGTCAGGGGCGATCTTGTGGGTCAGGCAGCCCATGCCCTGGCCGATGCGCTCGGCAAGGCCGGAAGCCAGCACGCTTTCATTGTCCATTTCCAGCAGCTGATATTTGCAGGAGGAAGAACCGGCATTGATGACCAAAACTTTCATGCGAAAACCTCGTAACAGGGTGATTTGCCTGCGCCCGCGCATTCCGCGTCCCGGAAGGCCGCCCGGCGGCACGGCTGAACAGAAAAATATGGGGGCGCGCCTGTGCGGCGCGCGACGCCGCATCATGCACTGAAATTGCCCGCAAGGCAAACAGTGCGCGACCGGGCAGCCGCCCGGCCGGAACAGAAAATTCCGCGCGGCCCGAAAAAGGGGAAAAGCGGGGGGAGGGCCTCCCCCCGCCGGACTCGCGCTCACTCACGGCGCGCTGCGCGCCGTGCCGGCATTTCAACAGGAATGCCTAGTTCTTTTCGGCCGCGGCCTGAATGGCCGTAATGGCCACGGTGTTCACGATGTCGGGCACGGTGCAGCCGCGCGACAGGTCGTTCACCGGCTTGTTCAGGCCCTGCAGCACCGGGCCGATGGCCACGGCATTGGCGGCGCGCTGCACGGCCTTGTAGGTGTTGTTGCCCGTATTGAGGTCGGGGAAGATGAAGACGGTCGCCTGACCGGCCACCTTGCTGTCGGGCAGCTTGGTCTTGGCCACGGTGGGATCGATGGCGGCGTCATACTGCAGGGGACCTTCCAGCGCCAGCTCGGGGGCCTTTTCCTGCGCAATCTTGGTCGCTTCGACCACCACATCTACGTCCGCGCCCTTGCCGGAAGTACCGGTGGAATAGGACAGCATGGCCACGCGGGGATCAATGCCGAAGACCTTGGCGGTATGGGCCGAGGCCAGGGCGATTTCCGCCAGCTGCTGGGAGGTGGGGTTGGGATTCACGGCGCAGTCGCCGAAGGCCAGCACGCGATCCTTGAGGCACATCAGGAAGACGGAAGACACCACGGAGAAGCCGGGCTTGGTCTTGATGAACTCAAAGGCCGGACGGATGGTGTGGGCCGTAGTGTTGACGGCGCCGGAAACCATGCCGTCGGCGTCGTCCTTCTTGACCATCATGGTGGCGAAGTAGGTGGCGTCGCTCATGACGTCGCGGGCGCGTTCGATGGTCACGCCCTTGGCCTTGCGCAGTTCGGCATAGGTTTCGGCGTACTCTTCAAACTTGGGCGAGGTCGCGGGATCGATGATGGTGGCCTTGCTCACGTCCAGATGCAGATCGGAAGCGGTCTTGCGGATCTTGTCCTCGTTGCCGAGCAGGATGATCCGGGCCACTTCGCGGCGCAGCAGGATGTCGGCGGCCTGCAGAATGCGGGGCTCTTCGCCTTCGGCCAGCACGATGCGCATATTGGCGCGTTTGGCGCGCTCGATGAGGTTCAGTTCGAACATCATGGGCGTCATGCGGTCGGCGCGGGACACGTCAAGGCGCTTGGTGACTTCCTTGCCGTTGACATAGTGCTCGAACAGGCCGAGCGCCGTGTTGATCTTGCGGGTGTCCGTGGGCTCGATGAGGCCGTAGACTTCCTGCAGGGCCTTGATGGTCTTGTAGGTGTGCTCCTTGGTGAGCAGCACGGGCAGGGCGGTGCCGGCCATGCCCTCGATCATGTGGCAGACTTCCTTCGGGGGACGCAGGCCGCCGGTCAGCAGCACGCCGGCAATGTCCGGCTCGCTGCTGGACAGACGGGCCGCCATGGAGGCCAGCAGGATGTCCGTCCGGTCGCCGGGCGACACGATGAGCTGATCCTTGGCAAGATAGGGCAAGAAGTTGTCCACGTGCATGGCGGCGATCAGGTATTCGCCCACCAGGGCATCCAGGTTGCGCTCGCCGAACAGCACTTCGGCGTCGAGGCCCTTCAGCACGTCGCGCATGGTGGCGCGGCCCAGCAGGGGCTCTTCGGGAATGGCGTAGATCAGAGCGGGCTGGCCTTCCTTGGAGAAACGCTGACGCAGTTCGTCCAGATCGGTCTGGGAAAGACCGGCGCGGTTGATGATGGTGGCCACCACGTCCAGCTTGTGGGGCTCAAGGGCGTCCATGGTGAGCTGGAGGGAATCGCGGATTTCCTCGGTGCTCTTTTCCACGCCGCTCTGAATCAGCATGACGGGGCAGCCGAGGTTGGAGGCGATCTCGGCGTTCAGTTCAAATTCAAAGACCGGGTCCTTGCCCAGAAAGTCGGTACCCACGCACAGCACGAAGTCATAGCGGGCTTCCAGTTCCTTGAATTTGCGGATGATGTTTTCGATGACGAGATTGCGGTCGCCTTCATTGATGGTGGTGCGCACTTCGTCGTAGGTGTAGGCGAAGGTGTCGCGGTAGTCCTGCTTGAGCTGGAAGTGCTGGAGCAGGAGATCGATATCCGGGGCACGGTCGTCAAGCAGCGGCTGATTGATGATGGGGCGGAAAATGGCAATGTTCTGCATTCTGCTGGACAGCAGCTGCATGGCCCCCAGGGCCACGGCACGTTTGCCGGTGCGCGGGCCTGTGGCAGTGATATAGAGGGATCTCGTCATGATTTCCTCCTGAACTTGCCGGCTTCGGCAAGCGTTTTAGAGCGTTTTACCTTTGAGAAAGGTAAAAGGCGAGGCGGCGGTACTGCGCCGCCCGGCCCAGAGTGAGCGGAAAAACCGCGTTTTCCGCGAAACGACAGGCCGTAGGGTTTAAAACGCACAGCGTTTCAAACTGAAAATGCTCAGGGTCGATCCATTCGGGAACCGACGGGCTCGGGAGCAAAACGGGGCGCGGCGTTGTCGGCCGCGCCCCGCAGGCGTGTCAGCTTACACGCCCCGTCGCGTCAGGCGACGGAACGATGGGCCTAGTTGCTGCCGGGATGCGGCAGGTCGGCCAGCTGCTTGTACAGCTTGTAGCGTTCGCTGTAGGACTTGGCCAGTTCTTCCTTAAGCTGCTTGGAGACTTCGGGGGCCTTCTTGTCCAGAGCGGCAAAGCGGGTTTCGCCGGCCATGAACTCCTGAATGCCTTCCTTGGGCTCCTTGCTGTCGAGCTGGAAGGGATTCTTGCCTTCCAGAGACAGATCGGGGTTGAAGCGGTACAGAGGCCAGTAGCCGGTTTCCACGGCCAGCTTGCCTTCTTCCATGCTCTTGCCCATGCCCTTGCGGATGCCCTGGTTGATGCAGGGAGCGTAGGCGATGATCAGCGAGGGGCCCTTGTAGGCTTCGGCTTCGCGGAAGGCCTTGAGCACCTGCTGCTTGTCGGCGCCCATGGAGATGGAGGCCACATACACATAGCCGTAGCTCATGGCCATACGGCCGAGGTCCTTCTTGCCGATGCGCTTACCGGCAGCGGCAAACTGGGCGATGGCGCCGAGCGGCGTAGCCTTGGAGGCCTGACCGCCGGTGTTGGAGTACACTTCGGTGTCGAGCACGAGCACGTTGATGTCGTCGCCGGAGGCCAGCACATGGTCCAGACCGCCGTAACCGATGTCATAGGCCCAGCCGTCGCCGCCGAAGATCCAGACGCTCTTCTTGGTGAAGAGGTCGGCCATTTCGGCCAGTTCGTGCGCAAGGCCGCAGTCAAGGGCGTGCACTTCGTCCAGCAGGGCAAGCACGTCTTCGCCGTACTTGCGGGAGCCTTCGGCGTCTTCCTTGTTGTCCAGCCAGCCCTGCAGAGCGGTCTTCAGCTCTTCGGACAGACCTTCCAGAGCAAGGGCCTTTTCCACGGCAAGGGCCAGACCGGCGCGGCGCTGCTTGTAGGCAAGGCCGAGGCCGCAGCCGTATTCGGCGGCGTCTTCAAACAGGCTGTTGCCCCAGGCGGGACCGAAGCCGTCCTTGTTGGTGGTGTAAGGCGTGGTCGGCGAGGAAGCGCCCCAGATGGAGGAGCAGCCGGTGGCGTTGGCCACGATCATGCGCTCGCCGAAGAGCTGGGTCAGCACCTTCACATAGGGGGTTTCGCCGCAGCCGGCGCAGGCGCCGGAGAACTCGTGCAGGGGCTGCTGGAGCTGCGAACCCTTGAGGGTGCCGCGATCCATCAGATCGTCCTTCTGGCTGATGTTGGCTTCAGCAAAGGCCAGATTGACTTTCTGATCTTCGATCTGGGTTTCCAGAGGCTTCATGACCAGAGCGCGCTTTTCGGGCTTGGTCGGGCAGACTTCCACACAGGAGCCGCAGCCGAGGCAGTCTTCGGCGTAGACCTGCATGCGGAACTTCATGTCCTTGAGTTCCTTGCCCTTGGCTTCGGCCGTCACAAAGCTGGCCGGAGCGCCTTCCAGTTCGTCGGCCGTGGCAACCACGGGACGGATGGTGGCATGGGGGCACACGAAGGAGCACTGGCAGCACTGGATGCAGTTTTCGGCATTCCATTCGGGCACGTTGATGGCCACGCCGCGCTTTTCACAGGCAGCCGTGCCGAGGGGCATGAAGCCGGCCGGTTCCATGGCGGACACGGGCAGCTTGTCGCCGCGCTGAGCCAGAATGGGACGCACGTAGTCGGAGATGTAGCTGTCGTCGTCGCAATGGCAGACAACGACGCCTTCCGTGGCGTTGGCCCAGGATTCGGGGTATTTGATTTCCGTCAGGGCATCCATACCCTTGTCGACCGCGGCAATGTTCATGTTGACGATCTTGTCGCCCTTCATGCCGTAGGTCTTCTTGATGGATTCCTTGAGCAGCTCCACGGCCTTCTGGAAGTCGATGACGTTGGCGAGCTTGAAGAAGGCGGTCTGCATGATCATGTTGATGCGGCCGCCGAGGCCCACTTCCTGAGCCACCTTCACGGCGTCAACATTGTAGAACTTCAGATGCTTGCGGGCGATGATGCGCTTCATGGAAGCAGGCAGGTGCTTTTCCATGTCGGCCAGCGTCCAGTTGGAGTTCAGCACGAAGGTGCCGCCGTCCTTGATGCCGTCCAGCACGTCGTACTGGGTCACATAGGCCGCCTTGTGGCAGGCGATGTAGTCGGCGTGCGAGATGAGGTAGGAGGACTTGATGGGCTGCTTGCCGAAGCGCAGGTGAGACACGGTGAAGCCGCCGGACTTCTTGGAGTCGTAGGCGAAGTAGGCCTGGGCGTACATGTCCGTGTTGTCGCCGATGATCTTAACGGCCTGCTTGTTGGCGCCCACGGTGCCGTCGGCGCCGAGGCCGAAGAACTTGCACTGCACGGTGCCGGCGGGCACGGTGTCGATTTCCTCTTCCACGTCGAGGGAGAGGTTGGTCACATCGTCGTTGATGCCCACGGTGAAGTGATTCTTGGGCTGCAGACCCAGCATGTTGTCATAGATGGCCTTGGCCATGCCGGGCGTGAAGTCCTTGGAACCGAGGCCGTAGCGGCCGCCCACGATGGTCGGAGCTTCGCCCTTTTCCATGAAGGCCGTGCACACGTCCTGATACAGGGGTTCGCCGAGAGAGCCGGCTTCCTTGGTGCGGTCAAGCACGGTGATGGTGTTGGCCGTGGCGGGAATGGCCTGGAGCAGATGCTCGGCGGAGAAGGGACGGAACAGGTGCACTTTCACCAGACCGGTGCGCTGGCCCTGCTTGTTCAGGTAATCCACGGTTTCTTCGATGACTTCGCAGGAAGAACCCATGCTCACGATCACGCGGTCGGCTTCGGGATGGCCCACGTAGTCGAACAGGCGATGCTTGCGGCCGGTGATGGAAGCAACCTTCTTCATGTTTTCCAGCACGATGGCCGGAATGGCGTCATAGTAGAGGTTGCTCGCTTCGCGGTTCTGGAAGTAGATGTCGGGGTTCTGGGCGGTGCCGCGGATGTGCGGATGCTCGGGGTTCATGGCCATGGAGCGGAACTCGGCCACCTTTTCCCAGTTCACCAGACCGCGGATGTCTTCGTAGTCGATGACTTCGATCTTCTGCACTTCGTGGGAGGTGCGGAAACCGTCGAAGAAGTGGCAGAAGGGCACGCTGGAATCAATGGCGGAGAGGTGCGCCACCAGAGCCATGTCCATGGCTTCCTGAACGGAGCTGGCGCAGAGGAAGGCGAAGCCGGTCTGACGGCAGGCCATAACGTCCTGATGGTCGCCGAAGATGGACAGGGCATGCGACGCCAGAGCGCGGGCGGACACATGGAACACGCCGGGAAGCAGTTCGCCGGCGATTTTGTACATGTTCGGGATCATCAGCAGCAGGCCCTGAGAGGCCGTGAAGGTGCTGGTCAGGGCGCCGCCGGACAGCATGCCGTGCACGGCGCCGGCCGCACCGGCTTCCGACTGCATTTCACGCACGTTGACGGTCTGGCCCATCAGGTTCTTCACGCCCTTGGCGGCCATTTCGTCCATCACTTCGCCCATGACGGACGAAGGGGTGATGGGGTAAATGGCGGCGGTATCGGACAGGGCGTAGGCAATATGCGCGGCGGCGTTATTGCCGTCCATGGTTTTCATTTTCGCCATTGGATCCTCCTTGCGCGTCAAGCGCGCCTGTTTTTCTGCAAAAGTTCATGTCGCAAAGCCGCGAAGCCGGGCTCCGCGGGACCTGCGGGCGGCATGAACGTTGCGGGGAAGGCGAATCCGGCGGCGGAACGCGACCCGCGCGGCGGCCTGTTACGCCCTTCCCTGCGGCGATAGGGGGCTCTTAGCATAAAACTGGTTGTTTGAACAGTCAGAAGATGGCCGTTCTGCCGAAAAAATTTTCCGCCCGCTGATCGGCCCCTACCAAGAAGCGCCGAAAATGGCAATAACTTTGCGCGGGCAACGACGGGTATTTTCCTGCGGAATCAACTCTAACCATTTTTTTCACATGAAGGATCAGCCGCAAAAAATTTTCCGTCCTCTGCCCTGAAGCATTGCCAACCATACGCTCTGTCGCTTCGCGGGAAAAAGCATTTTTTCCGCTCTCTTCGGGCCGGACGCGCTGCGTCGCCGCCTCGCGTTCTGCCTTCTCCATAACAAAACGCTCTGAAAACAAAACGCCGGAGCGTTCTCACGCCCCGGCGCTGTTGTCTGTCAAAAAGAGGACGCCTACGGCTTCATGCCCATCTTGAGCACGGCCTGCATGCCGCCTTCGGAATTCACCACGTCGGTGATGCCGTGGCGGGCAAGGGTCAGCACCACGTCATAGGCGCGCAGACCCGTATTGCAGATGACGGCCACCTTGCGATCCCGCGGCACGTCGCCGATGCGGGCTTCCACATCTTCCAGCGGGATGGAGTGCCATTCGGGATGCTCGGCCTGTACGGCCTGCCCGGCCTTGGCGGGACGGGCGTCGATGAAGAAAATGTGATTGTCGTCGCGCTTCCGCCACAGGTCCATGAATTCTTCGGCGGTCACCGGGGTGAAGCGGCCTTCCAGCACGTTTTCAGCCACGTTGCCCACCACGTTGATCACGTCCATAGCCGCGGCAAAGGGCGGCGCATAGGCGGCTTCCAGCGTGCAGATATCGGCCACGGTCGGCTTGCCGTGCTGCAGCAGGGCGGCCACCATATCGGTGCGTGCCTTGACGGAATCGCCGTTCTCGCACGCGCCCTGAATGCCCAGCACGCGGCGGCTGGGCTTGTCCACGACCAGCTCCAGCGACATCATTTTCTTGTCGGGATAGAAATGCGCCTTGTCCAGCTGTTCCACGCTGACGGCGATGGCGTCAAAGCCTTCCTTGCGCGCCCGTTCCACGGTCAGACCCGCGCCGCAGAACGACATGTCAAAGAGTTTGACGGCCCAGCTGCCCACAAAGCCGGGGAAGGTCTCGTTGCCGCCGGCCAGATTGGTGCCGATGATGCGGCCCTGACGGTTGGCCATGCTGCCCAGCGGCAGATAGCCGGGCTTGCCGGTGATCAGGTTGGTGATGGCCACGCAGTCCCCGCCCGCGTAAATGTCCGGGTCCGTGGTGCGCATATGCTCGTCCACCATGATGGCCCCGAAGGGAGCCACATCCAGCCCGGCGTCCTTTGCCAGCTGGCCGTTGGGGATGAAACCGGCGGCGAAGATGACGAGCTGCGCCGGAATTTCGCGCTTGTCCGTCACAACTTTGGCAACGGCGCCGTTCTCCCCTTCCAGACGCTCCACCTTTTCGGAGGTGAACACCTCGACCCCGTGGGCGCGGCAGTCCTGGGCGGCCATCTGCGCGAGACCGTGCGACAGCACGCCGGGCAGAATCTGATCCATCATTTCCACCACACGCACCTTGACGCCCCACATGTCGGCCAGCGCCACGGCGGCTTCCAGACCGATGAAGCCCCCGCCCACGATGACGGCATCCGTCACCTTGCCGGCCTGGCAGGCGGAGCGGATGGCATCCGCGGCTTCCAGACGGGTCAGGGAAAGCACATTGGCCAGATCATGACCGGGCACGGGAGGCATGCGCGGCGTGGCGCCGGTCGCCAGCACCAGCTTGTCGTACGGCAGTTTTTCTTCCTTGCCGGTGGTCAGATCCTTGACAAGCAGAGTCTTGCCGGCCCGGTCAATGGCCAGAGCGCGCGTGCGGGTACGCACGGTGAAGCCCTTCATCTTGCGGAAAAATTCGGGATCGCGCACCGTATGGTAAGGCGTGGAGCGCAGGTCGTCGATATTGTTGATCTCGCCGGATACGAAATACGGAATGCCGCAGCCGCCGTAGGAAATGAATTCGTTTTCATCCACAAGCGTAATCTCGGCGTCCGGCATGAGCCGCTTGCAGCGGCAGGCAGCCTTGGGACCAAGCGCGACACCACCGACAACCAGAATCTTTTTCGACATACGATTGCTCCTTGAATGTTGCTGCGAAGGAAGGGCAGAAATCGAGCGCCGCTCCATGAACATTTTCAGTTTGAAACGCTTCGCGCTTCAAACATACGGCCTGTCGCTTCGCGGAAAAAACGCATTTTTTTCCGCTCACTCCGGGCCGGGCGGCGCGGTGCCGCCGCCTCGCGTTTCCCCTTTTTTCAAAGGCAAAACGCTCACGGGGCGCGTCCCGGAGGCCGCGCCCTCCCGAATACTTTTCTTTCTCATACGCCCATAAAAGGGGCTACGGCAACTGTATTGCGAAAAAGAATTTTTGCGCGAACAAAAAACGAGGAGTGCCCGCAGGGGGGCGCTCCTCGTTTTTACAGGAAAAACTCTCAAATCATACTGCCTGTCGTTGCAGGGAAAACGCGGCTTTTCCGCTCACTTCGGGCCGGGCGGCGCGGTGCCGCCGCTCTGAAAAAAGCGCGTTGGGGGAAGGATGGGGGGCCTGGGGGGAAGGATTACGGGAACGCCTTTCCTTCGGAAAGGCTGAGCCCTCTCGCGCCGGCAGAGGGGTTTCCCTTCCCCCAAACAACTTACGAATAGTGTTAACAGGCTCTAACGGCCGCGATATTGCCGCTTGTCGCCGACGCGCACGGTAATCTTTTCTCTGTCCATATATTCCAGCAGGGCTATCAGATACTTGCGCGACAGGCCCAGCAGCGTCTTGAGGCCAGCCACATCCAGATCGTCATGATCCGCAAACCAGGCCCGCACCTTGTCCAGAATCTCGTCCACAGCCGCCCGCGAGCAGTACAAGCCGTCCTTGAGCCGCACAAGGCGCTTTTCCTCGCACAGCAGTCGCAACACCGGCGCGGCCTGCTTTTCCGTCGCCTCGATCTGCTCCAGAACATCCTTGAGATTGGGCGGCGTCATGCCCGCCTTGTCGTGCGCCTCCAGCAATGCGGTCCGCAGACGTTCCGCGTCGCTGCCGAGGCTGACCTTGTGCGAAGGCAGACGCAGACCGTCCCCTTCCCGGACAAGCAGTCCCTTCTTCAGGGAGAGCTCCAGAACCTTCTGCACCAGTCGCGGCGGCAGACCGGCGCTCCAGCCGGCGCAAATGGCCCCCTGACTGACGGCGGGCTTGAGCGGATCTTTCGTATGGCACTGTCCGGCGCGGGCCACGCAGGCATCCAGCAACTGTTGCAGGGCCGGGGACGTTATCCAGGAACGGCTTTCCTTATCCCAGCAGATCACATTGCCGCGCGAGGCCATATCCAGCAAACATTTTTGCAGAGGCGTCGCCCCCAGTCCGGTCAGCGCCTGAAGGTGGGGCACGTCGGCCCCCGCGGCGCCTGCCAGCTCCAGCGCCGCCGCCACCAGATCCGACGCCGTATGCGCCGTTAAATAATCAGGCGCGGCCAGTTCCGGCAGACGGTTCAGCAGGTCCAGCTTTTCGGCCCGCTGCGGATCACGGGCGCGCAGTTCCGGCGGCAGGGGACTGACGACGATGCCGCCCGCCACTGTGCGCAGGGGCGAATAGGCCCGCAGCACGCAATGATCGCCGAACAGGCCCACCATATCTTCAGAAAAGCGCAGCTCGGCAAGGCAGCTTTCGCCGGGAGCAAGTTTGTCCCGGTCATAGAAACGCACACGCGCCGCGCATTCCCGCGTGCCGTGATGAAAATGCACTTCCGTCCGCTGACGCAGCGGCCGGGGCGCGGAACCAAGGCTCGACAGGCGGACCAGCCAGCGACGGGAAGGAAACAGGGTTCCCGGGCGGCAGACAACGTCACCCCGGTGAATATCGTCCACTTCCACGCCCTGCACGTTCATGGCGCAGCGCCGTCCGGTACGCACCACTTCGGCGGGATCACCGTGGCATTGCAGGCTCCGGGCCCGGCTGAGCGTGCCCTGCGGCTGAATGCAGACTTCCTCGCCCGCCTCCACCGCGCCGGAAGCCACCGTGCCGGTCACAACCGTACCGTGCCCCTTGAGCGTAAAGACCCGATCCACCGGCAGACGGAAAATATCCGAACTGTCCCGCGTGGGCATTTTCTTCACGCTGTCGAAAATATACTTTTTCAGCGCGTCCAGCCCCTCACCGGTGGACGCCGACACAGGAAAAATGGGCGCGCCTTCCAGAAAGCTGCCCGCCACAAACTGACGCACGTCTTCCGTAACCAGCGCCAGCCAGTCGGCATCGACCATATCAATCTTGGTCAGGGCCACAAAGCCGCGCCGGATGCCGAGCAGCGAGCATATTTCCAGATGCTCGCGCGTCTGCGGCATGACGCCTTCATCCGCCGCAATGACCAGCATCACGAAGTCCACGCCGGACGCGCCCGCCACCATGTTCTTGACGAAGCGCTCATGCCCGGGCACGTCCACGATGCCGAGCCGCTCGCCGTCCGGCATGACGGCCCAGGCAAAGCCCAGCTCGATGGTGATGCCGCGCCGCTTCTCTTCCTCAAGCCGATCGCAGTCGATACCCGTCAACGCCCGTACCAGAGATGTCTTGCCGTGATCAATGTGCCCGGCCGTACCCATGACTACTGACATGCTGCCTCCGCCTGCGGGAAAAGAGGATGAACAGGGGGCAAAAGACTCTATCCGCAGCCTATTTGGGG
>DXFI01000062.1 GCA_019114565.1 Candidatus Desulfovibrio intestinigallinarum
CACTTGTCTCTGGTGGTGGGGTCGCCTCGTATTCCTGACTTTTCCTCCGATAAAAGCGCGCTGGGGAAGGGATGGGGGCTTGGGGGGAAGGGAAACACCTCTCGCGCCAGCAGCGACCGAAGGCGACCGCAGGCCGTGCCCGTTGCGACGAAGGAAGCTACGGGCATCGACAGCAGAGATGAGGGGGTTCCCTTCCCCCCAAACAACTTACGAATAGGATTAACAGGCCCTGGAGCGTTTCACCTTTGAAAAAGGGGAAACGCGAGGCGGCGGCACAGCGCCGCCCGGCCCGAATTGAGCGGAAAAACCGCGTTTTTTCCGTGAAACGACAGGCCGTGTGGTTTGCAACGTTAGCCGGGCGTTTCTAACTGACGATGCTTTATTGCGTCTGCACACGGAGAATCTGATCTGTGACGTCCTCCTTGCCGGGAACGGCGGAGGCCTCGAAGCTGCGTCCGAGTTCGTGACTGGCGATGTCCGCAAGAAGTTCAGGCACGGTTATTTCCATGCCTTCCCGCAGACGGATTTCCAGTGTACCGGGGGTGCGCAGGGTCGTGCGCAGAGCTTCAATCAGCGGTTTACTGGCTTCAGAAAGCAGAGCGGAAAATTGCGCTGCCAGCATGTCGAGCTGGCGGAGAGTTTCTGTCGGGTGCTCTTGTCCGGCCAGTATCCGGGCGATACCGCCTCTGTCTTCGTAGCGTATGTAAACCTTTTTAAACTGCACGCCGAGCAGAGTCTGCAGATCGGCATCCGGAGACAGAAGATCCACGTTGGCAGTATATTCCAGATCGGTTGTTATATGCCCCATGTCGGCGACAGTCAGGGAAATGTTTTCGCGGGACCGGTCATTGTTTCGGGCATGCTCCCATGTGCAATCAAGAAAGAGTTTGTCTATGACCAGGATGTGCGGCAGTTCGCCGAACAACAGACGCGGCGGAATGTACAGGCGTTCTATTTGCAGAATACCTTTTCGCATATCCGGGGCAACGTCCGAAAATACGCGCTTGACGCTGCAGGTTTCGGGATCGCCAAAGGAGAGCGTGCCGTTCTCCAGTGTCACATTGCGGTAGAGGGTATGTTTTGCCGCCGCGTTTGCAACGGCCCGTTCCAGACCGGAAGGGAAAAGCGGCATGTCGGCTATAATTGTTTTCAGAATGTCCGGCGGGATGGAGATATCCGTCAGGCGCAGAAGCGAGCAGCTTTTGTTCATGCCTCCCGATGTATCCGCAATACTGACGTCTTCGGCTTCACAAAGAGTACTGCTGAAGTTCGTGAGAACATCGTTCAGGAGGAGTTTTTTTATTTCCACACTGCAGAGATTCGGCTGCCGCAGGCGTACCGATGCAGCATGGATGCGGGCGGCTCCCGCCCGTCCGGCAAGGTCCGGCACAGTGAATTTTTCTCCGTTCAGGAGTTTGTCGAGGAGGGAGGCGTCCAGTTGCACGTCGAGAATGGACAGCGCCGCTGCGCCGGTTTCGAGGCTCAGGGGGGCGATGTCCCGAATGACGTGTCCCGCAATGTCCTGTGCCTCCATAGTCCCCAGAATGACGGGGCCGGACGTCGGCAGCAGGAGAGGGCGCAGGGGAGGAACGGCCGTTGCCAGCATCAGGGGAAAGGTCGGGCGCAGCGTCAGTTCACGACAGCGATGTTCGCCTCCGGGGCCGGCGAGGCGCAGATTGGAAATGGTGACGGTGCGCTGCAGGAGCGAGATGCGCACGTCGTCGCATTCCGCCCGGTCATAGCCCGGCAGGGCGGCCCGGGCTATGGCGTCGCGGACATAGTGTTCTGCTCTGTCCGGGAGGGTAAGGCTCCCGCCGATGCCGCCGAGCGCCAGGATTCCAATGACGATGCCCGCAACAACGCCTTTCTTCATGCCTTTCCTCCTGAGATGCGCTGCGAGGACGGTTTTTCCTCGTGCGCGGCCTGTAATTTGTCCAGAAGGCGATCATAATAGGGATCGTCTTCTTCCAGATGCAGGGGGCGCTGATAGCGCATTTTGGCCCGGGTAACAAGAAAGCGGAGCCGCTGCATGTGGCGGACACGCTCGCGTTCATCCTGACAGTGTTCCAGCAGATCCACAACCGTATTTATCTCTTTACGATCCGCCAGTTCCGGCGGCAGGCAGCCGGCATTTTTCAGTACTTTGTAGGCCATGCGCAATTCTTCGGGAACGGCGCTGTCGTCCTCCAGCTGAAGGGGCCTGCCCATGCCGGGCAGATTGTCGAAGTCGCCGCGGTCCTGCGCTTCGGCGATCCGGCGCTCGGCGATACTCTGGATGACGGACCAGGGATTGGCTTCACTCACGGGGAGTCTCCTCGTCGGAAAGGGGATCAACGCCTTCGAGGATGGGAGGTTCGGAGGCGTCGGCAGCGGGATCTTCGGCCCAGAGTTTGTGCCATTCGCTGATAAGGCGCAGGGCTTCCAGCGGCGTCAGGCTGTCGGGGTCGATATCACGCAGCAGACGGACAAGCGGGTGCTCGCCCTGCGGCGGCAGGGCGGATATCTGGGGGACGGGTTTTTCCTGTGCGGGCGGCGCGGCCGGTTCGGGAAGAGTGAGGCCGGGCAGGGCCATGACCGTGTTTCGGGGTTTGGCGGGGCGGCTGCTCCCCTTGCCGCGTTCCAGTTCCGCCAGAATGGCGCGGGCCCGCTGCACCACGGGGGCGGGGACCCCCGCCAGCCGGGCCACCTCCACGCCGTAGCTGCGATCCGCCGGGCCGGGCACCAGCTTGTGGAGAAAGAGAATATCGTTGTTGTGTTCGCGGATGGCGATATTCATGGTGAAGACGCCGGGAATCTGCCCTTCCAGCGCCGTCAGCTCGTGATAATGGGTTGCGAAAAGGGTTCGCAGTTCGCCGTTGGAACGCGCCGTCAGATCTTCCACAACGGCCCAGGCCAGAGCCACGCCGTCATAGGTGCTTGTGCCGCGGCCGATTTCGTCCAGAATAATCAGGCTGCGGCGGGTGGCCTGTCGCAGGATGCGCGCGGTTTCCATCATTTCCACCATGAAGGTGCTCTGGCCCTGTGCCAGATTGTCCGAGGCCCCCACCCGGCTGAAAATTTTGTCGGTCATGCCGATGACGGCGGAGGAGGCGGGGACCATGCTGCCCATTTGCGCCAGCAGGCAGATGATGGCCACCTGACGCAGAACAGTGGATTTTCCGGCCATGTTGGGGCCGGTAAGCAGGCAGAGACGCCGCTTTTCATCCAGCGTGATGCTGTTGGGCACAAAGGAGGCCGTGCCGATCATGGCTTCCACAACCGGATGCCGCCCGTCGCGGATCTCCAGATTGGCGCTGTTGTCCAGCACGGGGCGGCACCAGCCGTTACGCCGGCCGGTGTGGGCGAGGCTTTGCCAGTAGTCCAGATGGGCCAGCATGTCCGCCATGAGCACAAGGCGCTGGCGCTGGGCCGCCATCAGCGAACGCAGCTCCTGAAACAGGGAGTATTCCAGCGTCTTGCGGCGGTCGGAGGCGGAAAGGATGTCTTCTTCCAGCGCCTTGAGTTCGGCCGTGGTGAAGCGTTCGGCATTGGCCAGCGTCTGCCGCCGGATGAAGTGCTCCGGCATGGGGCCGGAATAGGCGGCGCGGCTGACTTCATAATAATAGCCGAAGACGCGGTTATAGCCCATTTTGAGCTTGGCGATACCGGTGGTTTTCTGCTCTTTTTCAAGTAATTCTTGAAGTTTTTGTTCGCCATGATCCACGAGATCGAGAATGGCGTCGAGCTCCTCGTTATAACCGGGACGGAAAAGACCGCCGTCGGTGATGATGGTGGGCGGCGCGTCGACAATGGCCCGGGCGAGCAGGGCGGCGCAGTCCTCGAAGCTGTCCCAGCGCTGCACGATTGCCGACAGGGCGGGCGGCAGATTGTCGCCGTCCTGCTGAGCCGCCGTCTGGTAGTCGTTGCCGGAGGGGGCCGTCAGACTTTCAAGCACACGCGGCAGGGCCGCAAGGCTGTTGCCCAGAGCGAGGAAGTCGCGGGGCATGGCGCGGTTGAGCGTAATGCGTGTGGAAAGGCGTTCAATATCGTACACGCCGCGCAGGGCCTCGCGCACGGCTTCGCGGCGCGTGTCGTCGTCGTGCAGAAAGGCAACGGCATCCTGAATGCGGGTAATGGCCGCGGCATCGCGCCAGGGGTGGCGCAGCATGTCTTCCAGCAGGCGGCCGCCCATGGGGGTCACTGTGGCGTCGATGGTATGGCGCAGGGTCCCCTTGCCCTTGCGTCCGTTGAGGCGGCGGAAAATTTCGAGGTTGCGTTCCGTCATCTCGTCAATGAGCAGGCGCTTGCCGAGGTTGAGAGGACGGAAGGGCTGGAGCTGGCTCGGGCTGCATTTCTGCGTTTGTTCAAGGTAGGCCAGAATGCCGCCGCAGGCGCGCATGAGCGCGGACTTGCCCCCGAGACCCAGCGCCTCGGGTTCCCGCACGCCCTGCGCTTCGAGGACGCGTTCGGTGGCGCGGCGCAGATCGAAATGCTGATCCGGCAGGCGCACGAGGCGTACTCCCTCCAGCAGACTTGCGGGGGGCGCGCTCTGGCGTTCGGTGAGCACCAGTTCGCGCGGGGCGATTTTCTGCACCCACTGCCAGATATCCACGGCCTTGCGAAACTCCACGCCGGACCACTGGCCTGTGGAAATATCGGCCCAGACAAAGGCCCCCATGCCTTCCCGCTTGCCGTTGTCCTCTTCGAAAAAGACAGCGCCGAGGTAGGTGTGGCTGCCGGCCGAAAGATTGGCGTCATCCAGCACGGTCCCGGGCGTGATGACGCGTGTCACGGCCCGCTGGACAAGTCCCTTGGCGGCGCGCGGATCTTCCGTCTGTTCGCAAATGGCTATGGAATAGCCCTTGTCCACAAGCTGTGCGATGTAGGTCTGTGCGGCATGCCACGGAACGCCGCACATGGGCACGGGGTTTGCCGCATCGCGGCTGCGGCTGGTAAGGGCGATTTGCAATTCTTTAGCGGCAATGGCGGCATCATCGAAGAACAGCTCGTAAAAGTCGCCCATACGATAAAAGAGCAGCGCATCAGGGTATTCTTCCTTGATGCGCATGTATTGTTCGAACATGGGCGTCATTTTGACAGTAGGTTCCGGCATAGGCTGGGCGTGGGGCAGAGGTTGGCAAAAGGGGAAGGAAAAGCGGCGTTTTTGTGGGGGCGCATGCCCGCCAGCAAAAACGCCGCTTGAAAACAGGATGACAGGACGCTGTTAGCGGTTGTCGGGATCGGGTACCAGTTCTTCGGCCGCCATGGGCGCCGCGGCAGCCGGAGCGGCAGCAGCAGCGGGCTGGGCGGCCTGCCGGGGAGCTTCCGCCGGAGCGGCGACGGCTTCGATGGCGGGAGCGTCCTTCTTTTCTTCCCTGGCGGCCTTGGCCCGGATAAGAGCTTCCCGCTTGTCCTGGGTGGCGATTGCCTTCTGCGCCTTGAGCAGTTCCTTTTCAAGGCTGCGCACACGCCACTTGCTGGTCATGAGACGTGTGGACATGGTGACCTTGTTCCACCAGAAGAAACAGGTCGCCAGCACCGCGCCCACCACAAAGGCGCTTGCCACTACGAAGTAGAGCGGCAGGGAGATGGACGACATGGGCGGAACAAAGAAGAGGTTGAGCGTAAGCACCATCTCCTGGGAAAGGGGCTTCTGGTTCTGGAAGAAGAAGACCAGTGCCAGGAAGATGAGAAGAACCATCAGCAGCACTTTGATGTAGCGCATGTGAACCTCCTCGCGCTAGGAATGGGCGTTGTGCTTGAAAGCCTCGCGAAACAACGGGGTGAGCGCGTCGTAGGTCTCCAGCAGATGCTGCGGTATGGTGCGCACCTCATCCAGAACCGCCATAAAGGAGGAATCGCCGTTCCAGCGCGGGACGAGATGAAAGTGCAGATGCTCCCTGATGCCTGCGCCGGCGGCTTCTCCCTGATTGAGGCCGACGTTGATGCCTTCGCAGTGAAAGTGCTTCTGAAGAATCGGCATGCAGGTTTGCATGATGTCCATAACGTCATGCGCTTCTTCCCGGGTCAGATCGGCCAGCGCCATGACGTGCCTGTAAGGGCAGACAAGGAGATGACCGTTAGCGTAGGGAAATTTGTTCATGACCACGAATGCGTGGGTTCCCCTGTGCAGGATCAGGCGTTCCCGATCTTCCTCCTGTCCCTCGGGAAGACAGAAAACGCAGCTGTCCGGCTTGGGGCCCAGAATATACTGTATGCGCCACGGCGCCCAAAGTTGTTTCATGGCATTGACCATACACGGGTTCAAAATTGAGGGCAAGGGCAAGAAAGACAGTCCGCCTCTTTTGCAGTCCTTGCGAAGAGGTCGTTTGCCCGGACAGGATGAAAGGTGCGTCCGGGCGGTAAAAAGGGGTGAAACCGCCTGCTGCCGGTGATTCCACCCCTTGTGATGACAGTTTGCCGCGCTATGCCGTCTTTTCCAGCGTGCGCCGCAGCAGCGTGACCGGGTGTACGCTCGGCTTGCGGGTTCCGTGGGTCAGCTGGAGGCGGCAGGTGCCGCATTCCGAGCTGGACAGGCCGGCTCCGCTGCGCCGGACCCTGTCAAAGAGGGGAGCGCCCACTTCCATGCCGATGGCGTATTTTTCCTTCTTGAAGCCGTAGCTGCCGGAAATGCCGCAGCAGCCCGCGTCGGCATTTTCAACATGGATATTGGGAAGCTGCCGCAGGAGTTCGTAGCCCGGCAGGCCGCCGCCCTGAGCCCGCAGATGGCAGGGGGCATGATAGACAACGCGTTCGGCAAAGTCGCTTTGAGGCTCGAGCAGGAGCTCGCCGCGTTCGACGCAGTCCAGCAGGAAAGCCTGGGCATCCAGCACATGTGGCGTGCAGGTCTGCGCAAGGTCCGGGAAGAATTCCGGCACATCCTGATTGAGCATGAGCACGCAGCTCGGGCAGGAGGAGATGACGGGAATGCCCTGTTCCTGCATGCGCCGCATGGCGCGCAGATTACGTTTTGCGTTGGCCTTGGCGTCGTTGGCAAAGCCGTTGGCGATCATGGGCAGGCCGCAGCAGGAGAATTCCTTTGGAATAATCACTTCGTAGCCCGCGCGATTGAGGAGCCAGACAAGGTCAAAGCCGGTCTGCGGATCATAGATGTCTATGAAGCAGCCCGGGAAAAGGGCGACCTTGCGGGGCAGCATGCCCTGATAGGTCCCGGCCAGCCGATCCCGGAAGCGTGCGGGCGCAAAGGCGGGCAGAGGCGCTTCGGCGGCAATGCCGATTTTGTCCAGCACCTTGCGCGTCAGCGGATTGAGCATGCCGAAGTTCTTGAGTCCGGCAGGCAGGGGACGCAGCAGCTTGGCCAGCAGTTCGCCGTGCCCCAGCACCCAGTCGCGGAGGGCGGGCTTGTGGGTACGGCAGTAGTCGGCGCGGGCCATCATGTTGAAGGTGGAGACCGGCACGCCGTGCGGGCAGGAAATGTCGCAGTTTTTGCAGTTGGAGCAGTAGTGCAGCGATTTTTCCTCGTCCAGCCCCAGCAGGCGGAAACGTTCGTAGGCCGGGCCGATGAGGCGCGGTCCCAGATAGTTGGGCGTTGCCCGGGCTACGGGGCAGTTGACCACGCAGGTGGTGCAGGCAATGCAGGCATCCGGTGTGGGATGATGTGTGCTCATGACAAAGTCCCCTAGCATTGGGCGCACGCGGACAGGGCGGCGCGCCAGGCGGTGGCGACGGCGACGCCGTTACCGCTTTTTTCCGAAGCGAAATCATAGCCGCCCACAGAGCGGCCGGCGAAAAAGACATTGTTCAGCGCGGGCGTGCCGTCGATGCGCAGCGGCGACATGGCCGCGTTGACCATGACCCCGGCCGAGGCAAAGGCGTGGTTGCCGAAGATATTCTGATCGGACCAGTCCTCCGGCCGCGCGGGCAGGAGAGATCCGTCCGCCTGAAGCACGGGCAGGCCGAAGACGGTTTCCCGCGCCTCTCCGGGAGAGGAAAGGAAGCCGCCGCCCATGAAGCCGCCCGTGGCCATGACAAAGGCTTTGGCGGCAAAGCGACGCCGGCCGCAGGCCGTTTCCGCCACAAGCGCGGCGCAGTGCTTTCCGTCACACTCGGCCCCCGTGACAAGAGCGTTTTCCACCATATCCACGTCGCGCGCCTGCAATTCGCTTTTCAGCGCCGTATACAGACGCAGGCCGCCCACGCCCGGAGGGAGGGTCGGCATTTCCACCAGCGGCACGGGAACTGCCGCCGCAACGGCTTCCCATGCGGCGTTGCTGAGGCCGCAGACAGGGGGAAGCAGCACCACGTCCGCAGGCGTGGCGCGAAGGGCCTTGCGCAGTCCGGCCGCCAGCCAGGCGGTGCCTTCGGGGCTTTCCACATAACGGGCGATATCCAGCGGCGAGAGGTTGCGATGCGCGCCGGGAATGGGATTTTCCAGATGCGCCTCGTGCCAGGTGACGGCGGCAAGATGCGGATAGCGGCGCAGCTGCGACGTGACCAGCGCCGGATGGCTGTCCTTGAGCCCTTCGACGCTGACGACCAGGGCTGATGCCGCCGTTTCCAGCAGTTCGCCCCGGCAGGAAGGCAGCGTCAGGCAGGTGGGTTTGAGCGTGCCGAGAATGGTCGGCACGCGACGGTTGCCGTTTGCCGCCGCTTCCAGGGGCGCGCCATGCCGGGCGCTGACGGCGCACAGCGTTTTAAGGGCTTCTTCCACCCCTTCTTTGCTCACAAGGCGGTAGGGGTGCCGTTCGGGCAGGCTGTCCAGAGCCTCCAGAGGCTGTCCTTCCACGGGCTGACCGTTGACGTAGCCGAGAACATCCACGCAGCCGCTGCCGATGTTCAGCGAGCCGCAGCCGCGGGAAAGCAATGTGACGCGCTTGCCCTGCCCGCTGGCGACGATGGCGGCCATGAGTCCGGCCATGCCGGAGCCGACGACGAGAATATCAGTTGTTCTGCTCACGGCAGGCTCCATCCAGATTAAGCGTGGCAAGATAGACGGCGCGGTTCAGCTCGCTTTCCTTGAGCTGTGTGTCCCACAGAGCCGGGCGCAGACCGCGCCAGCGTTCCTGCAGGAAGTTCTGCACGTCGCGCACGGGAGAAAGGGCAAAGTTCACATGGCGCTCCGCCAGAGCCGCCGCGGCCCGCAGAGAGCAGAACGTGCCCTGACAGGTCCCCATGCCCAGGCGCGTGCGCAGGCGCACGTCATGCAGGGAATGCGTGGCGGGATCGTTGGCCACATATTCGATTTCCGCCGCCGTGACCATTTCGCATTCGCACAGCATGCCGTTGTCGGCTTCCCGCGCGGCGTTTTTGACCACATCGCCGAAGGCGTCGCCCAGACGATCGGCCACCAGACGGATGCCGTGCGCGGGGAAGCTGCGTGCCGCGCGTTCCAGAACTTCGGGCGCAGGATCGGGAATGATGGCTTCTTCCGCCGTGCGGCAGAGCGTGGTGACGCCCAGACGGCGGCAGACAAGATCGCTCATGCGCTCGGCCATGAGACGGTAGGTTGTCAGCTTGCCGCCAAAAATGCTGGCCATGCCGCGCAGACCCTCATCCATATGATCCACGATATGGAAGTTGCGGCTTGCCGCCCGTCCCGCCGCGTTATTGGGCGTATAGAGCGGGCGCGTTCCCGCAAAGGCGCGCAGAATACGGTAGCTGCGCAGGTCGGGGAACAGCGGCTCGCCGATGTCCAGCAGGCGGGTGACGTCCTCGCTGGTCGGCAGGCTGTCGGCCGGGTCTTTGGACGGGGTTGAGGTGGTGCCGAAAATGGTCACGGAGCCGTGCGGCACGAAGATGTCGCCGTCCGAGCTCTTATGCAGACGGTTGACCACGCGGGACGTAAAGCGATGGTTGAAGACGATGAGCGTCCCCTTGTCCGGCGACACGCTGACGTCCAGCCCGGCCATGCGGGCGACAACCCCGGACCAGGAACCCGCCGCATTGACGATATACTCGCAGTCAATGGCAACGGTTTCGCCGGTCACGCGATTTTTGGCGTCCACGCCGATCACGCGTCCCTGTTCGGTGCGGATGGCCGTCACTTCGTGATAGGTCAGCACTTCGCCGCCATAGCGGCGGGCGCTCAGCGCGTTGTGCCAGACAAGGCGGAAACCGTCGATACAGGAATCCGGGACGCGATAGACTTCCCGCACGTGCGGGGAAAGGCGCGGCTCCAGACGGCGGGCCTCCTCGGGGTCCACCGCTTCCGCCGCGATGCCGGCAGCCTTGCAGGCCGTGACCCAGCGCGCGGCAAAGTCCGGATCGTCTTCGGGCAGCGCGGCAAAGAAACCTTCAGTCTCCTCCACGCACTGTTTGCCGATGCGGCGCATGATCATGTTTTCTTCAATACATTCGCGCGCGGATTCGGGATCGCCGACCGCATAGCGGGCGCCGCTGTGCAGCAGCCCGTGAAAGCGCGAACTTGTGCCGTGGGCAAGACCGCCCATTTCCAGAAGTACGGCGTCAACGCCGCGCATGCTCAGATCGCGCAAGATGCCGATCCCTGTCGCGCCGCCGCCGATAATGACTACCGAGGTCTGTTTCACTCTGCCTCCGCAATGCCCGCGCCGCCTGAGCGGCGCGGTTAAAGGGCATATTTCTTTCTGTCTACGCGTGCCCGTCAAGCGCTGTCAAGACGGACGGAGACGCCGCAGGCGGCGCTTGCGTCCCCCTTCTTCCCGTTGTATCAGCAAGTTGACTGAATCCTTCCCAAGAGAAAGCGCCGTATTCCGGCGCTGTCGCAGGAGCATTACGGATGGGCAAAAAACGCTGCTATGTTCTCGATATGGACGGGACCATCTATCTTGGTTCCATTCCTATTCCCGGAGCCGTTGATTTTATACGCCGTCACTGGAACGATGCGGATTTCTATTTTCTCAGCAACAATACCTCCAAATCGCCTTCCACCTATATTCACAAGCTGAACGGCATGGGCATTGCCGCGCGGCCCGAACAGCTGCTGTCGCCGGTCACGCCGCTGGTGGCCTTTCTGCGCAGCGAGGGGATTTCTTCCGCTTATCTTGTGGGCAATACGGAGTTTTGCGGCCAGATGCGCGACGTCATGCCCGAACTGCGTCAGGCGGGCGATGAGGGGCCTGCGGAAGCCGTGATTCTGGCCTACGACACGGAGCTGACCTATGCCAAGCTGGCGCGTTCGGCCCTGCTGCTGCAACAGCCGCAGGTGCGTTTCTTCGCCACGCATCCCGATCTTGTCTGTCCGTCGCCGGAAGGGCCTCTGCCTGATGTCGGCAGTATGCTGGGACTCTACAAAATTGCCACAGACAGAGAGCCGGAACGGATCTTCGGCAAGCCCGATCCCGTGCTGCTGTCTTCTCTGCTGCAACGCTACGACCGGGACGAAATGCTGATGGTCGGGGATCGTCTGTCCACGGATAAGAAGCTGGCGGAAAATGCGGGTATTGACTTTCTGCTTGTTCTGAGCGGCGAAGCGCAGCGCGGGGATCTTGCCGGGCTGGAACGCCAGCCAACCTATATATGCGACGATCTCGGCGGCTTTGAACGTTACCTTGAGGAGCAGGGCCGTTGATGAAGCAGCATATCTTTTTTGATCTGGACGGCACGCTTACCGATTCCGCGCCGGGCATTCTCAATTCTCTGCGGCATGCCTTCGCCGGATTCGGGCTTGCACCTTCGGAAGCGATTCTGCGCTCCTATATCGGCCCGCCCCTGCGCGAGAGTTTCGCCCGTCATTTTTCGTCCCCAGCCGATGTGGAAAAGGCCGTGAAGCTCTACCGGGAGTATTTCAGCGAGCGCGGGCTGTTTGAAAATGCCGTCTATCCCGGAGCCTGCGAGATGCTGCGCCGTCTGTCGTCGCAGGCCCGGCTCTATCTGGCGACCTCTAAGCCGGAGATCTTTGCCCTGCGCATCATGGATCATTTCGGTCTGAGCCCCTTCTTTACCGGCATGCACGGCGCGGAGCTGAACGGTCCCAGGCATGACAAGGCCGATGTGCTGCGCCATGCTCTGGCATCGCATGACGTACCGACCACGGATGCCGTCATGGTGGGGGACCGTCGGCATGATGTGGAGGGCGCGCACATTGTGGGGCTGCCCTGCGTGGGCGTCGCCTACGGCTACGGCGGCCGCGCCGAACTGGAAGCCGCAGGCGCGGACGCCGTTGCGGATGATATGGCGGCTCTGGAACAGCTGCTGTGCGGGGAATGCGCTGTGTCGTATCCTGCCGGGGCGCGTGCCTGATGCGGATTCCGCTTTTGAAATTCCTTATAAAAAATACGTAAACCAGCAAAAAGGAGTCGGGATTATGGACGCTCTGGAAACGCTCTTTACCCGTCGCAGTATCCGCAAGTATACGGATCAGCCCGTTGCCGATGCCGATGTGCAGACCATGCTCAAGGCGGCCATGCTGGCGCCCAGCGCCAACAACAAGCAGCCGTGGCACTTTATTGTGGTGAAGCAGCCCGAACATCTGAAGGCTGTTGCCGAGATGCATCCCTACGGCAAGATGGCCGCGCAGGCGCCTCTGGCCATCATTGTCTGCGGCGAAGTCGCCGATCCCGAATACTGGATTCAGGACTGCGCCGCCGCAACGGAAAATCTGATGCTGGCCGCGCGTGCTCTTGGCATCGGCAGCGTCTGGTGCGGTCTGCATCCCCGGGAAGAACGCAAAACACCTTTCAAGGAATACTTTAAGATTACGGAAGGTGTCGAACCTTTTGCTCTTATTGTCCTTGGCCATCCCGCGCAGCCGTTCAACGAAGCCGACAAGCGCGTGCAGCCCGCCAAGATTCATCAGGAACAGTGGTAGCCAAGACTTATCTTAGAGCGTTTCAACTTTGAAAAAGGAGAAACGCGAGGCGGCGGCACGGCGCCGCCCGGCCAGAAGTGAGCGGAAAAACCGCGCTTTTTTCATTCAAATTGAAAATGCTCGAGGATGGCGGAGTTCCTCGTCATAAGAAAAGGGGAGGCTCTTCGAGAGAGCCTCCCCTTTATGTGTGGAATCAGATGTGAATTACAGAACGCCCTGGGCGATCATGGCGTCGGCCACCTTACGGAAGCCGGCGATATTGGCGCCGAGCACAAGGTTGCCGGGCTGGCCGAATTCCTTGGCGGTTTCGGAGGCATTCTTGAAGATATTGCCCATGATGTCCTTGAGCTTGCCGTCAACGGTCTCGAACGTCCAGCTCTGCATGCCCGCGTTCTGCTGCATTTCGAGCTGGCTGGTGGCCACGCCTCCGGCGTTGGCCGCCTTGGCCGGACCGTAGGCAATGCCCGCCTTGAGGAAGGCATTGGTGGCGTCGAGGGTGGAGGGCATGTTGGCGCCTTCGGACACGCACTTGCAGCCGTTCTTGAGCAGCTCTTCGGCATCGGCAAGGTTGAGTTCGTTCTGCGTGGCGCAGGGGAAGGCGGCGAAGCAGGGGACGCTCCACACGGCGTTGCGGCCCTGCGGGTAGGCGCTGACAGGAGTGTAGGTCGCGCCGGGCACCAGTTCGGCGTAGCGGGTCAGGGAGGCGCGTTCCACTTCCTTCACCTGCTTGAGCACTTCCACGTTGATGCCCTTGTCGTCGTAAATCATGCCGCGGGAGTCGGAGACGGTCACGGGCGTGGCGCCCACGTGATACAGCTTTTCGCAGCAGTAGGTGGCCACGTTGCCCGCGCCGGACACCGCGCACTTCTTGCCTTCAAGGCTTTCGCCGCGATCTTCCAGCATGTTCTGGGCAAAATAGACCGCGCCGTAACCGGTGGCTTCGGTGCGGGCCAGCGAACCGCCGAAGAGCAGGTTCTTGCCGGTAAGCACGCCTTCGTAGCTCTTGGTGAGGCGCTTGTACATGCCGTACATGTAGGCCACTTCACGGCCGCCCACGCCGATGTCGCCGGCGGGCACGTCGATGGTCGCGCCGATGTAGCGGTACAGTTCGGTCATGAAGGCCTGGCAGAAACGCATCACTTCGTTTTCGGATTTGCCCTTGGGATCAAAGTCGGAGCCGCCCTTGGCGCCGCCGATGGCCAGACCGGTGAGGGAGTTCTTGAAGATCTGCTCAAAGCCGAGGAATTTCAGCACGCCGAGATTGACGCTGGGATGGAAGCGCAGACCGCCCTTGTAGGGGCCGATGGCGGAATTGTACTGCACGCGGTAGCCGCGGTTGACCTGGATTTCCCCCTTGTCGTCCACCCATTCCACACGGAAGGCAATGATGCGCTCGGGTTCGACGATGCGCTCCAGAATCTTGTTCTTTTCGTATTTGGCGTCCTTGTCGAGCGCGGGCTGCAGGGTGGAGAGCACTTCCTGCACAGCCTGAAGGAAGACGGTTTCGTGCGCGTAACGCTGTTTCAGATCTTCAATTACCTTTTGAGCGTAGGACATGGGTAGTCTCCTCTTGCTTTCGCGGAGGGGGGAATCCGGGAGAAGCATAGTTTCTGCTATAGGGGGGCGGGAGATCAGGCCTTGATGGAACGCGCGATGAAAAGCAGCGCTTCATCGTACAGATCCGGGGGGGCGTAGGGCGAGAGAACCCGCGTACGGTTGGCGCCGACCATAAGAGACATGATGACGTGGGCTGTGGTCTTGCAGTCCAGTTCCACCAGACTGCCGTCGCGCACGCCGCTTTCCAGCAGGGCCGTCAGTATGGCGGGCACTTCGGCAAACTTGGCCTCCATGAGTTCCCTGTCGGTTTTTGTCTTCATGTCGCTATAGGGCGAACAACGCACCAGCACCAGCCAGTTGGACGACGGATCGATGGAAAAGTCAAGATATGCCTTGCAAAAACGCATGACGGCATCAAAACCGTTGTTGGCATTGGCCGTTGCTTCTTTCAGCCGGGCCAGAAAATGCTCCAGCACATCAAGCCCGGATGCCAGAAAGAGCTTTTCCTTATTGCCATAGTGATGCGTCAGGAGGCCGAGGGCAACTCCGGCGCGGTCGGAAATTTTTTTGAAGGTCGTTTCCACATACCCGCATTCACCGAAGAGTTCCTTGGCGGCCTGAAGCAGCGCTTCTTTCTTGTTCTTTGTGTGCATGACAACAGCTGATGAGGGGTGACACGGCAGAATTTTTCCTGTCGAGGAAGCCGTCGGCGGCACAGTGCCGTCGATCCGTCGATATTCCGTCTATGTTTGATTACGCAGTCAGCGTAACCAAGTCAACAGTATCGTGAAGATTTTCCCGTTAAATTTCATGCTCGAACAGCGCATGGAGGAAAAGTCCTCCGAAGATATCCCGGCTCCGGGTCGGAGGATACGCTGCGGCGTGTCGGAATGGATGGCGGGGAAATGTACAGGAAGGAAAAGCGGAAAAGAGAAAGGAAGGATTTTTGCGGCGCTGTGCCGCCGCTCGCGTTTTACCCTTTTCAAGGGTGAAACTCTTCAGGGTCTGTTAGTACAAATTTACAATTTATTTCAAATAAATAGAAATGTTGTAAGCTTCTGTCCCCCCTCTGAAGAAGCGCGCTGGGAGGGGAGGGGGCTTGGGG
>DXFI01000063.1 GCA_019114565.1 Candidatus Desulfovibrio intestinigallinarum
ATAACCGGGGGACGGCCATTCCCGGAACGCCGTTTGAGTTCCCGCTCCCGCCCATCCTCCCAAATAAAACGCGCTGGGGAGGGGAACCCCTCTCGCGTTAGCAGCGACCGAAGGCGGCCGCAGGCCGTGCCCGTTGCGACGAAGGAAGCTACGGGCATCGACAGCAGAGATGAGGGGTCCCCCTCCCCCAACACAAAACCCCTTCACCCTACAGCACTTCGTAGATACGGGCAAAGACGTTGTCGTAGACCAGCTTGAAGTAAGGGGAGATGCGCGGCGACAGGGGGTCGCCGACGAGCAGCTGTACCATCACGGAGTTATAGAGGCGCTGATCCATAGCCAGTTTTTCACCGGTGACGCGGTTAAAGAGGAAATGGATATTCCGGCGGCTTTCGAGATAGCGCTGGCGCTGGGCGGCGGAGGCTTTGGGGTTCTTGTCGAACCATTCCTGGAGGTAGTCGCGCCGGGTTACGCCGGTTTCATCCAGCACGGAGATGGAGGAGGCATAGACGGGCGGCGCGCCGGGGAGCTGCACCGCGCCGGTGGAAAGCTGATAGGCAAGGCCCTGCGTCACGATGGAGAGGGCGGCGGACTCGCCCTGCTGCCGGACGAAATTCCAGTTGCCGAAATTGCTTATCCAGAAACCAAGGCGCAGGGTTTCAAAGCTGACCACGAGGAACTGCCGCCCCTTGCCTTCCACCAGCGGCGTAGAGGGAGAGCGCAAACGATCCATGAGCGCCTGCGCGGCGGCATTATCCAGCCCGGCAAAGACGTTGCCGGGTTCGTTGTCGTGCTGGGCCGTGTAACGGATAAGCTGCCGGGCAAAACGGGGATTGTCCGTGGCCAGCACGGCGGCGGGGAGGTAGAGAGACGGCCCGGCATGCTGTGCGCCGTCGGCAATGGTGACACGCCGCGCAAAATGGTGGGCGGCATAGCCCCAGTCCCACCAGAGCCAAAGCATACTGTCCGGCGGCGTGACGGTACGGGCCCGCAGCAGGGCCGCGGCATGACGCCGGTTGATCATGGGCCCCTGCGACATGGTGGGCAGAAGTTCGGCAAAGGGCGCTATCAGCAGGGCCGTCAACAGCAGCGACGCCGCCAGCCCGGCCCAGGACACGGAGGGAGCGCCCCCCCGCAGACGGGCAAGCCCGGCCCGCAGCAGCCAGAACAGGGGCATGCTGAGACCGATGGCCACAATGGGCGCGCCGAACATGACCATGCGGCCGCCCATCTTGGTGCTGAGAATACCCAGCGCGGCCAGCGGCAGAAGAAAGAGCGCGCCGGGACGCCGCAGAATCACGAAGCAGAAACCCGCCAGCCCGAGAACGGCCGCCTCCACCCAGGGATGAAAGTAGGCAAGAACGGCGGTCAGGCCCAGGTCCTGCACTTCCACAATGGACTGGGCTACGGAGGGATAGCCGACAACGGCCATGCCGGTATCCTTCACATCGGCCCCGCGCTTGAGATAGGCCCCCATGTGGGCCATCATGGTATGCCAGATTTCTCCCTCGGCGGCGAGCGCCAGCGTGCCGCACCAGAGCAGGAGCAGCAGCCACGGGCGACAGAGAAAATCCCGGCAGGCGCGGGAGGGACGCAGACCCAGACCGGAAGCCATGACAAGGCCGGTCAGAGAGAGGCCCCACGGCCCGATCAGCGTCGGCAGGGCGTAGGCCAGCGAACCGAGCAGCAGCAGGGAGCGCCTGCCGCGCTGGGCCAGCACCACGCAAAGCCCGCCCAGAAGCAGGATGTTGTAACGGATAAGATAGGGAAAGACGGAATGCCATTCCTGCGCCCACCAGGAGACGACGCCGGAGAGGCCGAGCAGCAGCATCCACTGCCAGCGCAGCGGATTGCCGAACTTGAGTTCGTGATTTGCCTCGCCGCCCCAGAGCCGCCGGGCCGCGCCGAGTCCTGAACTGAGCATCAGACGGCGCAGAATGAGATGCGGCAGGAGCATGTAACGCATGGCCCAGCAGGCCGGGGCCAGCGTCATCAGCAGGGGGAAGAAGAGCGTGACGAGATCGGTGTCGTAATAGCCCAGCAGGGTACGCGCCAGAAAACCGGGGGACAGCGACGTGAGCAGCCCGGCGGCGACGCCCGCCTCCATGCTGCCCAGCGCCCAGACCCAGGCAAAGACAATCAGCGCCACCAGCGACGACAGCGCCGCGGGAAACCAGAAGGCGACGGCCGCCGGATAGGTTCCCAGCGCCTCCGCCATGATGCGCAGCAGCTCGGACATGGGATGCCCCACGCCGAAACTGAAGCCCTCGGCCCCGGCCACCCAGTGATAGGCGTCATGGGTGGCCAGCAGCATCTCCGAACCGAGACGGAACTCCGGGTCCTGCCAGCAGGACCATTCCAGCATGCGCAGGCCAAAGGCCAGCGCCAGCGTCGCCAGCCCCCACAGGGCCCCGCGTATCCAGTAGGAAGCGTCATGGTCCGTAAAGGGACTTGCGTTCATGCCTGACGCTCCTGCTCTGATCCGGCCTGCATGGCCCAGAACCAGCGCCGCCCCGAGGCGGCCTGCGGCGCGGCATAATCCCGGACGGCCACGACGCGCCAGGGCGCGGGCACGTCTTCCGGCGCGGGCTCATTGGCCAGAAAGACCGCCAGCGCCGGGCGGGCCAGATGCGGTTCCACAAAGGGCAGCAGCGCCTTCCACGGCATGAAGGCACGGCTCACGACAACCTGCCCCTGCCCTTCATGGGCTGCAAAAAAGGTTTCCGCCCGCTCGCCGTGCACAAAGGTGCGCGGCAACTCCAGACGCGCGCACATGTCCGCAAGAAAGATGCTCCGCTTCTGCCGCGCTTCCACAAGATGATAGTCGCCGTCGGACCAGACCAGACGCAGCGGAATGCCCGGCAGACCGGCTCCGGCCCCGAGATCCCAGACCACGGGCGCGGCGGGCATCAGCCCTTCTTTTTGCAGGGTACGCAGAAATACGGCAAGTTCAAGGCTGTCGGCCAGCAAATCCCGCGCGGCCTCGCGCCAGGTGCGCGCGCCCACAAGATTCATACGCTTGTTCCAGCGCATCAGCGCCGCCGCATAGGCCGCAAGCCCCGCAACGCCGTCCGCGGATTCCGACAGCAGCCGCGCGGCTTCCGTGCCGATAACGGACACAAGCTCGTCCTGTACTGCCTGCGGGCCGGGTTCGATGTCTGCAGCAACGCGCTTTCCCTTCATATTTATAGCATGGGCACTTTGCAATTTCATACTCGTGCGTCAATTATAAGTCTGATTCCAGGCACAGAGGCTCCGGCTTCTTCCAGTCCGCCGCGCGCTGCCCGCTCCGCAGACAGCCTCCCTTCCGGCGTGTACGCAAAATAAAAGGTTTTTCTTCCTTCCTCAAGCCCGGAACGCCTTTACTCTCTCCACCTCTCTCCTGTACCTGCTTCTGCCTATACGGCCGAGAGTCTGTACATACCCCTTAGCAGAGTATTCTTCTTGCGCAGGATCTTTATATTTGTTAATAATAAGAACCACATTTATTAAGGAGCTTTTCCATGAGCACGAATTGTGAAGCCGTTTATAACTTTCTCAGCGAAGAAGGCTTTCGCCCGCAAATAGATAAAGAAGGCGATATTGTTTTTAAGGCTGAAGGAGATACATACCTTATCTGTTTCAATGAAAGCGATGACGATTTTATGGCTGTTCGCAAATATATCCGTCTTGACCCCGGTCTGGACATATCTGTGTACAAATTGGCGCACGATATTGCGTCGGATTACAAGGTCGGGAAGTGTATGCTCCTTGGAGACGACGAGCTGACGCTTCTTCTCGCAGTGGAAACCCTTGAGGATATGACCAGCTTCAGAAAAAATTTTGAACGTTACCTGATTATTCTCAAGGAAATGGAAGGGGACTTTGCAGAAGGATACGACAAACTGAATTCGTAGAAATTCAGACGGTACGCGCTTCAAAAAACCTCCTCCGGCCCGGGCCGGGGAGGTTTTTCCATTTCAGAGAGGGACGCCGGACACAGTTCCCCGGCCATCTCTCCCCATCCCGAACCTCCTCCCGGAACGGAAGCGACAACGTTCCTTAGAGCATTTTCAGTTTGAAATGCTTCGCTTTTCAAACCATACGGCCTGTCGTTTCGCGGAAAAAGCGCGGTTTTTCCGCTCACTTTTGGCCGGGCGGCGCTGTGCCGCCGCCTCGCGTTTCATCTTTTTCAAAGTTGAAACGCTCTAACAGGTGCGGAAAAGCTCACCGGAGCGGCAACGGCAGAAAAAAACTTCCCGGCATAGTCGCCGTCCGCCTGCCCGCTACCCGACAGACTTGCAAGGCGGGCGGCTATAACGTAGAAAAAGTTTCTTTCCGCCGTGCAGAAAGGCGACGTTCCGCGCCCTCTGACCGGCGTTCCTCCAGTCCGCAAGGAGCATTCTCCATGACCGAATATTCTCTTCTTTTCCCCGGTCAGGGTTCGCAGATCCCCGGCATGGGGCGCGATGTGGCCGAGGCCCGTCCCGAAGCCATGCAGCTCTGGAAGCGCGCCGAAGCCGTCAGCGGCCTGCCCCTGCGCGAAATCTTCTGGGAAGGCGACGATGACGCCATGAGCGACACGCGCGCGCTCCAGCCCGCGCTGACGGTCGTCAACATCAACCTGTGGCGCGAACTTTCCGGCCGTGTGACGGCCTGCTCCGCCGCCGGGCACAGCCTCGGCGAATTCAGCGCCCTTGCCGCCGCGCAGGTGCTGGACGAGGAAAGCGTGCTGCGCATCGTGTCCCTGCGCGGGCAGCTCATGGCCGAAGCCGACCCGGACAGACGGGGCGGCATGGCCGCGCTGCTCAAGATGACGCCCGAAACCGTGGCGGAAATCGTGGCTGAAGCGGCGAAGGAAACCGACTCCCTTCTGATTGTGGCCAACTACAACACGCCCGGCCAGCTTGTGGCCAGCGGCACCCGCGAAGCCGTGGAATGCGTCTGCGCCAAGGCCAAAGAACGCAAGGGCCGCGCCATTGCCCTTGCCGTCAGCGGCGCGTTCCACAGCCCCATGATGGACAAGGCCAACCGGGAACTGGAGCCCCTGCTGCGCAAGGCCGTCTGGCGCAAGCCGCGCTTCCCCGTGTACTGCAATGTGCTCGGCACGCCTGTCACCGACGGCGAAAGCGCCCGTGACGTCATGCTGCGCCAGATGACTTCCTCCGTTCAGTGGATCGACACCATGCGCAACGAATTCCGCGACGGCGCGCGCCACTGGCTGGAACTGGGCCCCAAGCCGCTGCTCGGCAAGATGGTCGCCCCCTGCGTGAAGGATGTGGCCTCGCCGGAAGAGCAGGAAGCCATTTCCGTGGCCTTTGTGGGCACGCTCGAAGACGCCGAAAACTTCTAGAGCGTTTCGCCACTGCAAAAGACGAAACGCAAGGCGGCACAGCGCCGCCCGGCCGGACTGTGCGGAAAACACAACGCCTTTTCCGTAAAACGACAGGCCGTATAGTTTGAAATGCAACGTATTTCAAACCGAACATGCTCCAAGGGTGGCCGAAAGGGTCGCGTAAACGCGGCCCACCCTTCGGCTGCATCATTTTTCTTTATGTGAACGCGGGACTTCGCCGCCATCATGGAGAAGTCCGCGCCGAAACCGCGCTCCATCCGGGGCAGGACAGCTCCGACAGAAAGCCCCGGAACAACGGAACGCCCGGAAGGACGGCCCCCCTGCGCGCCGCAGGAGGAGCCTCCGCCGCCCGGATCGCTACAAACAAGGATAAACGCCATGCGTGCTACAGATGCTTTGCGGACTGCTTTGCAGGAACTTCTGACGGAAAAAGGTCTTTCGTGGCCTGCGAAGGCGGTCATTGCGCCGCCGAAAGATGCCAGACACGGCGATCTGGCGGCGAACATCGCCATGCTGCTGGCCAAAGACGCGGGGCGGAATCCCCGGGAACTGGCGCAGGAACTGGCCGACGCTCTGCCTGCCCGCTGCGCGGATGTGGCGGGCGCGGAAGTGGCCGGGCCGGGCTTTCTGAACGTGACGTTCAGTCAGGATTTCTGGCGTCGCGCCGTGCTGGATATTGAGAGCGCCGGGGCGGATTACGGCCGCTGCAACGTGGGACAGGGGAAAAAGACGCTGGTGGAATACGTTTCCGCCAATCCCACGGGCCCGCTGCATGTGGGGCATGGCCGCGGGGCCGCCGTGGGCGACAGCGTGACCCGTCTGCTGCGCCGGGCCGGGTACGACGTGACCACGGAATACTACATCAACGACGCCGGGCGGCAGATGCGCATTCTGGGCCTTTCTGTCTGGCTGCGTGTGCTGGAGCTGGCCGGGCGTCCCGTGGAATGGCCCGAAGACTTCTACCGCGGCAGCTACATCATTGATATTGCGCGCACCATGCTGGAGGAAGATCCCTCCCTGCCCGATCTGCCCGAAGCCGAAGGCCGCGAGCGCTGCTATCAGCGCGCCATGAACGACATTCTCGACGGCATCAAGGCGGACCTGCGCGATTTTCGCGTGGAGCATCAGCAGTGGTTCTCGGAAAAGACGCTGGTGGAAGGCGGCAAGGTTGACGCGGCCTTTCAGGCTCTGGACAAGGCCGGGCACACCTACGAAAAGGAAGGAGCCTACTGGTTCGCCACCGAAAGCCTCGGCGACGACAAGGACCGCGTTCTGCGCAAGTCCGACGGCAGCCTGACCTACTTCGCCTCCGACATTGCCTATCATCACGACAAGTTCCGTCGCGGTTACGAATGGCTCATCGACATCTGGGGCGCGGATCATCACGGCTATGTGCCCCGCATGCGCGCCGCCATCGCCGCCATGGGGCAGCCGAAGGAGAGCTTTGACGTTATCCTGATCCAGCTCGTGAACCTGCTGCAGAACGGCAAGCCCGTCAGCATGTCCACCCGCGCCGGCACGTTTGAAACGCTGGCCGACGTGGTCAAGGAAGTGGGCGCGGACGCCGCGCGCTTCATGTTCCTTTCGCGCAAGAGCGACGCCTCGCTTGACTTTGACCTCGAACTGGTCAAGCAGCGCAGCATGGACAACCCCGTCTACTACGTTCAGTATGCCCACGCCCGCATCTGCGCGGTGCTGCGCCGGGCCGGGGAACGCGGCATCAGCCTGCCCGACCATGTAACCCTCGCCGATCTTGCGGCGCTGGACACCCCCGAGGACATGGCGCTGCTTCGCAAGGCCGCCACGCTGGAAGACGTCATTGCCACGGCCGCCCAGGCGCTGGCCGTGCATCACATCAGCCATTACCTTCAGGAACTGGCCGGCATGCTGCACAGCTATTACGCCAAACATCAGGTGCTGCTGCCCGACGACACCCCGCGCACCATCGCCCGCCTCGCCCTGCTGCGCGGCATGGGGCAGGTGCTGCGCAACGCTCTTGACATCCTCGGCGTCAGCGCCCCGGAGACTATGTAACGCATGGCCCCGCAGACTCCCCTCCGCAAACGACTGACCGCCATCAAGGAAGCCGTGCGCGCGCCGCTGCGCCCCGGCGGCCAGAGCGAGCAGGTCCTGCGCACGCTGGAACGCATGCGCAACGCCCAGCGCGTGGCAGAGGAGGAGGACGAAAAGGCCTATCGCTTCCGTCTGTCGCCCGTGGCCGCCGGCATTGCGCTGGCGGTCATGGCGGCGACGGTCGGCTGGTCGTATTTCATGGGCTACATGGTCGGTCTGGGGCAGAACCCCGCCCGGCAGGTGGCCCGCCTCACCGGCGCTCCCCCGCCCGCGCCCGCCCCGCAGGTTGTGGCGCAGGCTCCCCTGCCGCCGGATATCATCAAGGACGACATTCCGCCGGAAGGCAGCGAACCCGCCGCCACCGGCAGCACGCCGCAGGCCACCGCGGGCAAGCCCGCCGCGTCCGAACCGAAAGCCAAAGCCGAAGCCGCCCCGGCGAAAAAGGACGACAAAAACCGTTACCCCTTTGCCCGGCCCAGCGGCCAGAGTCTCACCGCCTGGGGCCTTGCCGCGCCCGCGCAGCAGGCGTCGGCGCAGGACGCAAAGAACGCCCCGGCCCAGCCCGCCGCGCCGTCTTCCGAAAAGAAAGCGGAAGCCCCCGCCGCCGGGCATCAGCTCTACGACTTCGTGTTTCAGGTGGCCGCCTTCCGCAAGCAGGACGACGCCGACCGCCTCTGTCAGCGGCTGGAAGAAAAAGGCGTCCGCTGCCGCGTCCAGCCCAGCGGCAAGGTGATGCTCGTCATGGCCATGCTGCGCGGCACGGCGCTGGACGGCGCCAACCTGCGCGCGGACTTCCAGCGCATGGGCCTCGGCGCGCCCATCCAGAAATCCCGCAAGGAACTCAAAGGCCGCGTGCGGCAATAGTGTCTGTATGTCTGCCTGTTTGTTTATTTTTGAGGGGGGAAGGGAACCCCTTTCGCT
>DXFI01000064.1 GCA_019114565.1 Candidatus Desulfovibrio intestinigallinarum
ATTAAGCCACGGTCCGGCCTTCCACCATATCACTCAGAGCCAGAATAGTATTGGCGTAAACGGAGGAGTGGTTGTAGGCCATGAGCAGCTTGTGCTGACGGGCGCGGTCGATGCCCGAGCGCCAGCCGTGGCGATAGAGGTAGTTGGCAAGGCTGGCCACGGCATCGGGAATTTCAAAGAGATTGACATGCCCGTCGTTGTTGCCGTCCGCGCCGTACACGTCGATGTTGGACGGCATGAACTGGCACAGCCCCACAGCGCCGTAAACGGAGCTGGGCAGCTGATCGGGCCGGATACCTTCGCGCGCCATGTAGATCACCAGCGCCTTGGTTTCCTTGTAGGCCCAGTCAGCCCGCTTGGGCATGGTCTGCGCGAACCAGTCGCGGTGCTTTTCGTGGTCCTTCATCTTGGGCAGCCAGCCGGAAATGCTCTCGGGCGTGCGTGTCACGGACATGCTGGCCAGCGTGTAGAAGGCGTTTTCCTTTACGTCGGCCAGCACCTTGCCGAGACGGGTTTCCACAAAGAGCAGGGCCACGGCGATATTGCGCGGCACCTGATAGCGGCGCTCCGCCACATCGAAGGCAGCGGCATTGGCCGCGAGGAAGTCCCGGCAGGCCTGCGCGTTGGCCTCCGTCAGCACGCCCTTGTAGTAGCGGGCGGCCGGAGCCGTCGAAGGAGGCTTGGGGAAGAAGCGGCGCTGATACAGCGCGTTGATCTTACGGCCCATAGGCGACTGTGTGGGCGTGGCGGGCAGGGTCGCCAGCAGGGCATCCACCTGCGGCCCGGAGACGCCGTCCGCCGCCAGACGCCGCGCCAGTTCCCCCCACGGAGCGGATGCGGGAGCGGCCGCTCGCGGTGCTGCCGGTTTTATCGCCGGAGCCGCGACAGACGGAGCTGTCGCGGGAGCGGGCTTCCGCAGTATGGCGGGATCGACGTTGGTGCCGGGCAGATCCCGCCCCTGCACGTCGTTGCCTTCCGGCGTCGTGCGGGCGGGCGGTTCCGTCAGCAGCGTACCCGGAGCCGCGACATCATCAACAGGCGCGGAAGTGGTGCTGCAACCGCTTCCCAGCACGCCCACAAGGGCCAGCGTAAGCAAAAGAGACGAAGTTTTCATGCCAGCTCCTGGAATATCCAGACGATACGCCCGAAAAGGCGCTTGGCCAGCGCATCGGGCTGTAAATGGGTTTCGGGGAATTCAGGCGCTTCGGAGCGCAGCAGGTAGCCGCTCTGGGACTCATCCAGAAAGATACGGCGGACAATCAGCCCTTCATGCGGCGCAAACAGGGCATAGAGCTTGCCCGACACCACGCTCGCATCGCCGGTATCCACACCGAGCAGCGCGCCGGCCGTCACCACCGGCCGCATATTGTCGCCCGCCATCTCCAGCACCACGGTCTTTTCCCCGAGGCAGGACATGGGCAGGCAGACGGAGCGCTGCGAGGTAAGGGCAGGGCGGGCCTTGCGATCACTGTAGTCGCAGCGCATGTCGTAGACGGAAACAAGCTGCCCCTTGGTGCGGGGCTCGCCGAAGGCCGCGGCCTGCTCCGACAGGCCCGCCGAGGCGTCAAAAGCGCCATACTGGCCGTTGGCGCGCAGATACAGAGGCCCCACGCCCTGTTTGAGCCAGTCCGGGTTCAGACCGAAGCGATCAAAAAGTTTCATATACCAGTCGCCGGGCACGGAGTCCCGCCGCTTGGCGTCGGAAATGCTCGACTGACGGATTTCCAGCACATCGGCCAGCTCCATCTGCGTACGGCAGCCGGTGGCTATGCGCATACGTTCATAAATATCGTTGAAATCGGGCATGATTTCCCTCGCGGATGTTAAAACGATGATTCCCGCGCAAAAACGGGTATCAGCGCTGCTGCTGCAGCATGGGCTTTTCGCTGGAAATGACGATGCGGCTTCTGTCACGGAACGAGGCCTGCAGGGCCTCCAGCCAGCGCTGATAGGAATAGAACTCCGGAGCCTTGCCGAAGGCCCGGGCATAGATGCCCGCGGCATCGGCGTCGCCGCTCCCGCGGATGACCGCCGCATCACGACGCGCCTCGGCCAGAATGACGGCCTTCTGCCGGTCCGCCTCGGAACGGATGCGGGTGCTTTCCTCCTCGCCTTCCGAGCGGTACTTCTTGGCTTCCCGCTCGCGGTCGGAGCGCATGCGTTCCACAATGGCACTGCGATTCTGCTCGGGGAAGTCCATGCGCTTGATGCGCACATCCAGCACCTCAATGCCGAAAGGCCGCATCAGCGCCGTCACCTTTTCGCAGACATCCTTCATGATGGCGGCGCGATGGGAGGAAACGACCTCGGTCAGCGTATAGGTGCCGACCATGGCGTGCAGCTGCGAAAAGACCACGTCGTCGATACGGGCCAGAGCCTGATCGATGCTGCGCATGGCCGTGTAGAAACGCAGGGGCTCCACAATGCGCCAGCGGGCATAGCTGTCCAGCTTGATGGCCTTCTGATCTACAGTGAAGAACTGGCGTTCGCTGGCGCGCAAATCGGCGTATTCCAGCACGCGGGCGTCAAAATAGACCACATTCTGAACAAAGGGCAGCTTGGCGTGCAGACCGGGCTTGCGCACTTCGGGCAGGGGTTCGCCCAGCTGCAGCACCAGCGCGGTTTCCGTCTGCCGTACAATAAACAGACACTGTGTGGCAGCCAGAGCAATAAGAAATATGGCGACCACATAGGTCAGGGGATTCTTGGCCATCAGCGCTTCTCCATCTTCTGCGGGTCCTGCCTGAGTTCGGGCAGCGCCATGTAGGGCAGCATCTTGCCCGCGGCTCCCGCATCCAGCAGGACCTTGTCCGTGGCATTGCGCAGGATATTTTCCATGGCTTCATAATACAGGCGCTGCTCCGTCACCTTCGGAGCCTGCCGGTACTGTTCCAGCAGCGCCTCGAAACGGGCGGCGTCGCCCTGTGCCTGATTGATGCGCGTCGCCTTGTAGGCGTTGGCATCGTTGAGGATGGCCGCCGCTTCCCCGCGCGCCCTGGGCAGGAGCTCGTTACGGTAGGCTTCGGCCTGATTGATGAAACGATTCTTGTTTTCGCGGGCGTTGGTCACGTCGTTGAAGGCGGCGGAAACTTCCGGCGGCGGCACGACGCCCTGGAACTGCACGGCAATAACGTTGATGCCCGCGCCGTAGCTGTCCAGCAGACTCTGCAGCAGCACGGCCGCGTCGTTCTGGATCTGGAGCTTGCCGTCGGTGATGACGGCCTCGATGCGGTTGTTGCCGATGACTTCCCGCATGGCGGCCTCAGCCGCGCTGCGCACCATTTCCGTGGGGTTCAGCACATTGAAGAGATAGAGAACCGGGTCCTTGATCCGGTACTGGACGCTGAACTGCACATTGACGATGTTTTCATCGCCGGTCAGCATGTCGATGCCGTTGGCCACAGGGCCATTGTCGCGGCGGGAAAAACGGTTGCCGCCGCTGATTTCGGCACGCAGCACGCGCGACACCTGCGGCTTGAACACGGTTTCAATAGGCATGGGCAGGGCATAATGAGGCCCCGGCCCCACAGTGCGATCATACTTGCCGAAGCGCATGACCACGCCCACTTCGTCAGGGTTGACAATATAGATCCCTGACAACAGCCACAGAGCCACCACGGCAACGGCGCCCCAGGCGACGAGCCTGCCGCCGCCGTTTCCCAGCGAAGGCAGGCGGAAACCGTCGTCGCTGTTCTTGCGGAAGGTATGACGCCGGGCACGCGGTTCATCCCGCGCATCATCGTCATCATCAAAGAGAGGACGCTGCGGCCGGGGAGTCTGACCTTGTTGTTTCTTCTTTTTTTCCTGTAGTTTATCCCAATCCCAGTTCATCAAAGATTCCTTGTTTCGGGCCGCGCCTTTTCCGTCGCGCAACAAAAAAGAAAGCGCCGGAAGGCGGCAGGGGGAACAACACGCCTTGCCGGGAAACAGCTGCGGCGCAGCCTCCCCCGGCAGAGTTCCTGCGAAACGGACACCGTTCATACGCGGCATTCCGTTCTCGACATAATCTTTTTTATAGTAGGGCACTCCCGCTCTACGGTCAAGGAAGCCCTTTGCCCCAAACAACAACGACCGGGAGCGCACGGGACGCTTCCGGTCGTAATGTTCTTATGGAAAAAATCGCGAAGGCCTGTCTGTACGGCTGCGGTCAGGCATTATTGCCGCGCGCCGTGCCGCTCCAGCCCCAGCTCAATCAGACGCTCCAGCAGCGCGCCGAAGTCCAGCCCGATAACGGCGGCTTCCTGCGGTACCAGACTGGTGGGCGTCATGCCGGGCAGGGTGTTCACCTCCAGCAGAGTCAGACGCCCTTCCGGCGACAGGATGAAGTCCGTACGGCTGTAACCCGCAAGGCCCAGCGCCCTGTGCGCGGCAAGCGCCAGCCGCCCGGCCTCGTCCAGCACCTCCTGCGGCAGCGGCGCGGGGCAGATTTCCCGTGCGCCGCCCTTGGCGTACTTGCTGGTGTAATCGAAAAAGTCACCGGCTGCGGGCTCAATGAGAATGGGCGGCAGGGACTGATCGCCCAGAACGCCGCAGGTCACCTCGCGCCCCTCCAGCTGCGGTTCCAGCAGGGCGCTGTCGCCCGCCGCAAAGATTTCCGCCAGCAGGGCATCCAGCTCCTGCCGGTTCGCAGCGTGGCCAAGGCGCAGGGACGAGCCCCCGGTATTGCTCTTGACGAACAGAGGCCAGGGCAGACGCGGTTCCCAGCCGGCCGGCGGCGGCACGGGCAGGAATTCCCAGTCGGCCGTAGGCAGGCCGGCCAGACGGAAAATCTGCTTTGCCGCAGCCTTGTTGAGGGCAAGAAAAGAACCCGCCGGGCCCGAGCCCTGATAGGGGCAGCCCGCCTGTTCAAGCATGGCCTGCACAAGGCCGTCCTCGCCGGGAGCGCCGTGCAGGTTAATCAGACAGAAGTCATGCGCACGCGCCGTTTCCAGCAGCCGATCAAAATTGTCGCGCAAATCAAAAAAGGTCACGTCATGGCCGCGCTCGCGCAGAGCGCTTTCCATGCCGCGCGCCCCGGCAAGCGAAACGTCACGCTCCGTGGACCAGCCGCCCGCTATCAAAAGTATCTTCATGAAGATGGCACCCCAGATGCGCTTCCAGCGCGCTTTCAATAAGATTGGCCTGCCGGTAGGAATCGGTTATGCCGGAACGCGCCTTTTCCGTCCTGCCGTACCGCTCCAGCAAATCATGGAAGCGTTCCTCCAGAGGAACGCAGCGATCATGCATGGCTCGCTTGTCGGCATAGATGACAAAAAAGGGCAGGCTGCACAGGCGATCCGGCTCATGCACGGGCACGGCCCACGGCCAGTGCACATGCAGCAGCACCCCCTGGGCAATCAGAGGATTGTGCGTTTCGGCCATGACCCAGCCCGCGCCCAGCACGGCGTGGCTGCCTCCGTGCCGGATGCAGTAGGTCTTGGCCAGATCATGGAGCAGGGCGGAGGCACGCACCGCGCCCACATGCACGGGCCTGCCCGCCGTCGCGGCGCGTCGCGCCAGCTCCGTGGCAATATGCGCCACCAGCAGGGAATGCGCCCGCACATTGTCGAGCATTTCGTACTTGTCCCAGAGGGCGAAGCAGGCTTCGTCATCAGGAATGACGGCAGCGCCCGGCTGCGCCGCAAGCGCGGCATGCCCGGCAAGCGACGCTTCGGGAAGGGCATCCAGAGGATGCCGGCCACAAACGTATTCCGTCGAAACGGGATGGGATGTCAGTATGGCGCGCATAGCGGCACTATGCCACCGAGCCCCGCGCAAGGCAAGGCGGGGAATTGCAATTTGCCTGTCCATGCGCCAAGATAACAATGCGGGGAAAACAAGGACTCGCAGGCCGTCCGCCTTGCGGCAGTCCGTCACAGCATCGTCATATTGCCCTCCTATGATGCTTCGCAAGAGGGAACCTCATGCCGACCAAGACCAATCTTCACTACCCGGAACAACCCTGTTCGCTGGAAGAGATGCAGGACCTTTCCTGCCCCAACCTCTACCTCAACAGGGAAATCAGCTGGCTGGATTTCAACCTCAAGGTGCTGGAGGAGGCGCTCAAACCGGGCCTTCCTCTCTTGGAACAGCTGAAATTTCTGGCTATTTTCTACAATAATCTCGACGAATTCTTCATGGTTCGCGTGGCGAACATCCTGCGCCAGTACCGCAACGGCGCAAGCAACACCTCGCCGGATCGCATGACGCCCGCCCGTCAGCTGGCGGAAATCCGCCGCCGCGTGCTGCTGCATACCGCCCGGGCGCAGTCCCACTGGAACAAGACCCTGCGCGCCCAGCTGGCGGAACGCAGCGTGCGCATCGTGGACTATGACGAACTTTCGGAAAAACAGCGCCGCTTTCTCGACGGCTACTTCAAAAACGAAGTCTATCCCATCCTGACGCCGCAGGCCATCGATCCGGGGCACCCCTTCCCCATGATCTCCACAACCTGCCTCAACTTCATCATTCAGCTGCACTGCCGGGACGGCGTCACCCGTTTTGTGCGTCTCAAGGTCCCCAGCAATCTTTCCCGCTTCATCTTCATTCCGCGCAACAAAGAAGCCAAGACCTACGCCTCGCTGGGCTTTGATCCCAATGTGCGCGGCGACGACATTCTGCCGCTCGAAGATCTTGTGGCCCAGTATCTGCCCATGCTCTTTCCCGGGCACAAGGTGGAAAGCGCGGCTCTGTTCCGCATCACGCGCAACACCAATCTGGAAATTGAAGAGGACGAAGCCGACGATCTGCTGGAAGCCGTCAAGGACTTTGTGGATCAGCGCCGCTTCGGCGACGTGGTACGGCTGGAGATTGCCCATCGCGCCCCCAAGAGCCTGATCGCCTTTCTTTCCTCCCGTCTGGGCTTGCAGCCCTTCCAGATCTACCGGGTCAAGGGGCCCATGGCCTTCCCTGAATTCATGACCCTGTACAATGTGGACAAGCCGCAGCTCAAGGAGACGCCCTTTCATGCGCGCACGCATCCTGCCCTGAGCGACGGCAACTTCTTTGCGGCCATCCGCTCACAGGACATTCTGCTGTTCCACCCCTACGACAACTTCATGTCCGTGCTGGACTTCATCCGCCGCGCCGCCGAGGACCCGGACGTTATCGCCATCAAGCAGACCCTGTACCGGGTGGGCAATGACTCACCCATCGTCAAGGCGCTGATCGAGGCCCGCCGGCGCGGCAAGCAGGTCGTGGCCGTGGTGGAACTCAAGGCCCGCTTTGACGAGGAGCGCAACATCACCTGGGCCGAAGAGCTGGAAAAGGAAGGCGTCAACGTCGTTTACGGCCTTGTGGGCATGAAGATCCACGCCAAGCTCTGCCTTGTGGTGCGCCGGGAACGCGATCTTGTCCGGCGTTACGTCCATATCGGCACCGGCAACTACAATGCCTCCACCGCCAAGATATACACGGATCTCGGGCTGCTGACGGCCAATCCCGATATCTGCGCCGACGTGACGGACCTGTTCAACGTCATGACGGGCTACGCCTGCCGCGACACCTACCGCAGCCTGCTCGTTTCCCCGCTGGTCATGCGCAACCCTCTTGTGGAGCTGATACAGCGGGAAGAGGAGCGCCAGCGCCGCTACGGCGACGGAGCCATCATCTTCAAGTGCAATCAGCTGGTTGATCCCGCCATCATCCGGGCCCTGTACCGGGCATCCATGGCGGGCGTGCGCATCCGTCTGCAGGTGCGCGGCATCTGCTGTCTGCGCCCCGGCCTGCCCGGCATCAGCGACAATATAGAAGTGACCAGTATCGTGGGGCGCTTTCTTGAGCATTCCCGCATCTACTGGTTCAGCGCGGGCGGGGAGGGCATTCTCTACATGGGCAGCGCCGATCTCATGCCCCGCAATCTTGACCGCCGCATCGAGGTTCTGGCCCCGATTACGGACCCGCAGCTGCGGGCGACGCTCTTCCGCGTTCTTGAATGCCACCTGCGGGACAATGTGCAGGCATGGCGTCTGCGCAGCGACGCCATCTATGAACGCCTTGTCCCGGCCAAGGGCGAGGAAGCCGTCAATGCTCAGGCCGTCATGATGCGGGGGCTGCCTGTTTAGGCTCTGTGCAGCTTTTTTTGGGGGAAGGAAAACCCCTTTGCTCGCGCGAGAGGGGTTTTCCTTCCCCCCAGGCCCCCCATCCTTTCCCCAGCGCGCTTTTATCTGGAGGATGAAACGATTCGGGGAAGCCGCCGCTTTCCTCGCCGCATCCGTCCCCCGGAAAACAGGGACAAAGACAAGCAACTGGAGCAGAGCGTTTTGCCATTATAAAACGCGAGGCGGCAGCACAGGCCGTATGGTTTGAAACGCACAGCGCTTCAAACTGAAAATGCTCTCATTAAGATAAAAGGATAATAGTGCTATGGTCACAAGCAATAGAAGAAAGAGAACCGTGTCTCCCGACAGCGCTCCGGCGACTCTGACAACCCCGCCGACGCCGGACGCAGCCCCGGTGCAGGCTGCCGAGACTCCCGCGCCGAAAGAACCGGAAGTGCCGAAGCTCCCCAAAACGGAAGAAGCCGCCCCTGCCGTCGCTGGTAAAAAGGGCAAAAAGACGGAACAGACCGCCGCAGCCGAAACGGCAGCGTCCGCTTCCGGCCCAGAACAGGACGCCTCGCTGGAACACGGCCGTCATGTGGCCTTTCTGGCGGATCGCCTGTTTGACGAGCTGGCGGAGCTGCATGGACTCGGCAAAAAATGGCGTCGCCGTCTGCATCTGGCGGCGCTCCTGCATGACATAGGCTTTGCCGAAGGTCGCAGAAAGCACCACAAGATCAGCATGCGCCGTATTGAAACGGACACGACGCTGGGCATTGCGGACAAGGATCGGCCGCTGGTGGCGCTTCTGGCCCGCTATCATCGCAAGGCGTGGCCCTCCCAGAAGCACAGGCGCTTTGCGGATCTCTCCGGCAAAAAGCGCGACGCCATCTGCAAGGCGGCGGCCCTGCTGCGCATTGCGGACGGTCTGGACTATCGCCATCTGGGCAATATTCAGGATGTTTCCGTCGAAGTGACGGACAGCGCCATCCGTCTGCAGCTGCGCTCCTGCGGCGAATGCGCGCCGGAGCAAGCCCGGGCCGTCAAAAAAGGCGATCTTCTGGAACACCTGACGGAAAGGACGCTGGAATGTACATGCCGGGAAGCATAACCGTCGATCCGCGCGCCGTGCTGGAGGAAAAGACCATCGCCATCATGGACCTGGGCAGCAACTCCCTGCGTCTCATGCTGGCCCATGTGCAGCCTGACGGCTCCTATGCCGTGCTCAATCAGGTGAAACAGATGGTCCGTCTGGGCGAAGGGGCCTTTCAGCACGGCCGCCTTCGTGAAGAGAGCATGGCGCGCACCATTGCCGTGCTGCGGGGCATGGCGTCCATGTGCGAGGTCTACGGCGTCTCCGAAACCATTGCCGTGGCCACCGCCGCCGTGCGCGACGCCGCCAACGGGGAAGAGTTTCTAGCCCGCGTCCGGGAAAAGACCGGCATTACCTTCACGGCAATCTCCGGGCAGGAAGAAGCCCGTCTGATCTATCTCGGCGTTTCCAGCGGACTGGAGCATACGGACGCGCTGCGTCTGTTCATCGACATCGGCGGCGGCAGCACGGAACTCATCGTGGGCAGTTCCGACGAATGCCGCAATCTGGACTCCATGAAACTGGGCTGCGTACGTTTGTCGAACCTGTTCTTCGACGACGGGGAAAAGCCGGTTCCCGTCAAACGCTACACGGCCCTGCAGAACTACATCCGCAACAACGCCCTGCATTCCTTCCAGCGCATTGCCGACTTCACCATCACAGAAGCCGTGGGCAGCTCCGGCACGGCCCAGAACCTCGCGGAAATCTCCGCCGCGCTTGACGAGGCCGACGCGCAGGCCCAGGGACGAAAGCCCGTTGAACGACGCGACCTCCTCAGCTATGCGGGCCTGTGCCGCGTGGTGCGGGAACTTTGCGCCCGCACGCTCAAGGAGCGCAAGACCCTGCCCGGCATCAACGCCAACCGCGCCGACGTCATCATTGCCGGAGCCGCCATCCTCCAGACCATCATGGAGGATCAGGGCTTCGACAGCGTGCGCATCAGCAACCGCAACCTGCAGAACGGTCTGCTGGTGGACTACATCACCCGACGCCAGCCGCACAAGGAAGGCAGCTTCCACCCCGTGCGCAAGGAAAGCGTGCTCCATCTGGCGCGCAAGTGCGGTTACGAGGAACAGCACTCCCGTCATGTTGCCCGTCTGGCTCTGGACCTCTTCGACAGTTCCCGCAGTCTGGGACTGCACGATCTTTCTCCCAATCTGCGGGAAATACTGCACTATGCCGGACTGCTGCACGACATCGGCATCTTCATTTCCTTCTCCCGTCACAACGCCCACAGCCACTACCTGATCCGCAATACGGAACTGCTGGGCTTCACGGCGCGCGAGGTGGAACTGCTGGCAGCGCTGGCCTATTTTCACCGCAAGCGCCCGACCAAAAAGACGCCCGTGTATACCGAGCTGGACGAAGACATGCGTGCCGAAGTCCGTCCGCTCTCCCTCTTTCTGCTGCTGGCGGAACGCATGGACAAAAGCCATCGCCAGATCGTCCGCACAGCCCGCTTTCTCCAGCAGGAAGACAGACTGCTGCTGCGCGTCAGCGCCGCCGACGACTGCCCCATTGAAATGGAACAGCTGCGGCACAGCCTGAAAAATATCCGCAAGGTCTTCGGCTCCAAAGACATCGAGCTGGAATGCCAGCGCGAAGCCTGATTCCGCGCCGACAACCTCGTAAAAAGACATCCCCGGCAGCGCGACGCGCTGCCGGGGATGTCTTTTTACGAACTATGTTTTTAGCGTTTCAAACCATACGGCCTGTCACTTCACGAAAAACGTATGCTTTTTTGCTTTCTTTGGGCCGGGCGGCACAGCGTCGCCTTCACCTTTTTCAAAGTTGAAACGCTCTAAAAAACGTCAGGTCGCGAAGAACCTTTTTCCCCCTGAAAAAGCGCGTTGGGGGAAGGATGGGGGGCCTGGGGGGAAGAACTACAAGAACGCCTTTCCTTCGGAAAGGCTGGGCCCCTTGCGCGCTAGCCGCGACCGAAGGCGGCCGCAGGCCATGCCCGTTGCGACGAAGGAAGCTACGGGCATCGACAGCAGAGATAAGGGGGTTTCCTTCCCCCAGAAGAACAATTTAGTGTTAACACGCTTTAGATGCCCGCAAGAATGCCGCGGGCCTGTTCCACGTCGCGGGCAATCTGGGCAGCCAGCTCCTCCGGCCCGGAAAAACGCTTTTCCCGGCGCAGCTGTTCCACAAAGCGGACGCGCACCTGCTTACCATAGAGATCCATATCGTCAGCAGCGTCCAGCACAAAGGTTTCCACGCCGACATTCTGCCCGCCAAAGGTGGGATTATTGCCGATATTGGTCACAGCGGCATAGCGTCTGCCGTCCGCTTCCAGCAGGGAGGCATAGACTCCCGCAGGCGGCAGCAGCGTTTCCGGCAGAGCCAGATTGGCCGTGGGAAAGCCCAGCCCGGCCCCGCGCCCCTCACCGTGAACAACTTCGCCGTCGCAGAAATGATAATGCCCCAGCATGCGGGCCGCCAGCTCCACGCCCCCCTGTTCCACGAAATGCCGAATACGGCTGGAGCTGACAACGCTCCCGCCCTCCATCACGGGCGCAAGCTGCTCCATGGTGTAGCCGTAGGCGCGCCCCAGGCCCTGAAGGATGCAGGGCTGGCCTGCGCGCCCCTTGCCCAGAGAAAAATCATGGCCCACCACCAGCCGCCGCATGGAAAGCGGCACCAGATACTGTTTGACAAAGTCTTCGGGGGAGAGTCCCGCAACCAGACGGTTAAAGGGAATCTCCCAGACATGATCAGGCTGCAATGCCTGAAGCGCTTCCAGACGCGCGGCGCGGGTCATCAGCGGAACATGTTCCTTTCCCAGCACCAGACGCGGATGCGGCCAGAATGTCACGATAACGCAGGCCATCCCCACTTTGCGGGCAAACTCCAGCGCATGGGAGATCAGGGTCTGATGTCCCTTGTGCACGCCGTCAAAGTTACCGATGGTGACACAGCATCCGCGTTCCGGGTCAATGACCGGCATCTGTTCCGTGGGAAAATCCGTCTGCTTCATCATTTTGACACACTACCTGCTGAAAATGCCCGCTGTTTCCCATGAAACGGACAGGGGCGAACACGGCGGGCCTTACCCGCGCCTTTTCCATGCACGATTCGCAATCCGATGCCGTGCGGCATCATATGAGACGATCAAAAATCAGGCGATATACGGTCCGAATATGCAGAGCCAGCTTGAGCGTGACAGCCTGCCTGTGCTCCTCGTCACAGCGCGCCGAAAGATTAGCCAGCTGTTCTGCCAGACTGCGAAAATCCTTTGCGGAAGCATCACGCAGCATATGCCAGTATTCTTCCGCCTTCCGCACGATGTCCTGAGCCAGTCTGTCACGGGAACGCCGCAGATACTCCTGGCAAAAGGAGGTAAAGATAGCATCCGCTTCTCCCGGAAAGGAAGAGTCCAGCGCCAGACGCCAGACGGCCATATACACGCTGCGGAATTCGGCAACCATCCTGCGACGCCGCGAAAACTGAAAACGCCCTACGCCGAGAATGGACAGTTCCTCAAAAAAACACATGTCGTTCAGGAGAGCGCGAAAATTCTCCCGAGCCTGTCGCGCGTACGTCTCCTCGTCGCTCAGGGCGACAGCCGCGCTGCAATCCTCTTGCATCCCTCTCCGCTCCTTGTGTCGCCTCTGCCGATGCCGCAACGGGAACAACCGGCATCCCCCTGAAGGATACCGGTCCCGGGCGGGCTTTGCTGCGCAGCCCCGTTCCCGGGCATTCCTGTCGTGGCTCTCCGACCGGCAGTCTCCGGCAGCTCCGTCGGGGCACTGCCGGAACGAGCGCCGTCCTTTCGAAATCAGGCGTCCTGACCCGAAGCATCCGCCGCGGCTGCCTCCCGCGCGGAATTTCCTCCCGAAGAACGCCGCGACCGACGCCGACGACGCTTTTTCCCGGTCTGTTCGCTCCCTTCGGCGGCATCCTGCGGCACGGCGTCTGCCCCGCCGTTCGCTTCCGGTTCCGCCATGCTTTCCCTGCGGCCGCTTTCACGACGTCTGCGCCCGCGACCGCTGCGGCTGCGCTCCTTGCGCGCCTGCCCGCCGTCCTCGTTGCCGGCATCGGGAAAACGCGTTTCGCGCAGACTCTGCTGATGGCAGGCATCCAGCAGCATCGCCAGCAGCAGCGTATCGTCCTCGTCGGCAGCGGCGGCATCAGTCTCGCCCGACGGCACGCCCGCCAGCGTCCGGGCCAGCGGCACATAGCGCGCGGCGCGCATTTTTTCCAGGCCGGTCATGCCCCGGAAGCGCGCCTCCAGCACGGTAACAAGCCGCTGTCCCACGGCCGCCGCCACATCCGCCTCGGAAGGCGCCGCCAGCTCCCGCAGGCCAATGCGAAAATGCCCGGCAATGCGCTCCAGCTCCATAAGCTGCATGACATCGACCAGAGAAATAACTGTTCCCGCGGCCCCGGCACGGCCGGTACGCCCGGCACGGTGAATATAGCACTCGTGATCTTCCGGCGGCTCGTACAGAAAAACATGCGACAACTGGGGAATATCGATCCCCCGCGCCGCCACATCGGTCGCCACCAGATACTGAAGCCGTCCCTGCCGGATCTTGTCCAGCACGGCTTCACGCTTATTCTGACTCAAATCGGCCGAAAGCTCGTCGGCATTATAGCCGAAGCCCTTCAGCACGTCGGTCACATAGTGCACATTAGCCTTGGTATTGCAAAAAATAATGGCCGAGGCGGGGTTTTCCGTCTCCAGCAGGCGCACCAGCACACGGTCCTTTTCCATGGGCTTGGCACGGCAGAAAAGGTGCTGCACCTCCGCCACATGCACTTCCTTGCAGGACAGCGACAGCATGTCGGGGCTGGTCATGAACTCGCCCGCAAGCTTGAGCACATGCGGGGGATAGGTTGCCGAAAACAGGCAGGTATGAATACGCCGACGCGGCAGATAACGCTGCACTTCCTTCATGTCGGGATAAAACCCGATGGACAGCATGCGATCCGCCTCGTCAAAGACCAGTACGCGCAGCGCCTCGAGATCAAGCGTATGCCGCAGCAGGTGGTCAAGCACGCGTCCCGGCGTGCCGACCAGCACCTGGGCCCCGCCGCGCAAGGCTTCTATCTGTTTTTTGTACCCTACGCCGCCATAGACGGCCACGGTACGCAGGCCGGTGCCTTCAAACAGCGTCGCTGCCTCGTGTTCCACCTGCACGGCCAGTTCGCGGGTCGGCACCAGCACCAGCGCCTGGGGGGCCTGCAGCTCCGGATCAAGATGCGGCAGCATGGGCAGCAGATAACAGCCGGTCTTTCCGCTGCCGGTACGGGACTGCACCATGATGTCGCGTCCTGCCAGCAGATAGGGCAGGGCCAGAGACTGCACCGGCATGAGCTGCGTCCAGCCGGCCCGCGCGCAGGCCGCGCGCAGCATCTCCGGCACATCGTTCAGCCCCACGCGCGGCAGGGCGTTTTCAGGCTCGCTGATGGCAAATGAGGAAAGATCGTCGGAAGAAGAAAACTCGTCGTTATGTTCCTGAGTCATGGAATATCCGCTCCGCCGGAGCAGAGACACCGGCGGGATTGAAAAAGTTCTGTGTTGTCCGCCCTGCATGTCCGGGTGTCTCGACAGGCAGGCAGCAGCCCGGGACAAAAAAGAAGACAGGCAGCAAAAAGAGCAGGCGACACAGCGGACGCCGCGTCGCCGGGAATCCGGAAAAGATCGCTATCGGCAACTGCATCAGGCAGGGGGCTGACGAAACAACTTCTAGACAAGTTCTAGCGGGTTCTCTTCCTTGTGTAAAGCCTTGCCCGCCGCCGCCCGCAGCGGCGTCCCGCGCGGGTATTTTCCATCCTCGCGCCTTGCGTTGGCCGGGCTTTGGCGCTAGGCTGCCAAGGCATTGACGTCCCGGACAGACGGACGCACAATCACGATCACCAGAAATTTCTCTTGCCGGAGGACCCCGTGTCTCACGCTCCCTTGCCGCCGCCGAGCTTTGCTCCCGATTTCTCCAAAGGTCTTGTTCCCGCCATTGCGCAGGATGCCGCCACCGGAGAAGTCCTGATGCTCGCCTATATGGATGAAAACGCCTGGAACGCAACCCTGCGCACGGGCGAAGCTCATTACTGGAGCCGCAGCCGGCAGGAACTCTGGCACAAGGGCGGCACCTCGGGCAATGTCCAGAAGGTTCAGGCCATACGCCTTGACTGCGACGCCGACACGATCCTGCTCCTGATAGAGCAGATCGGCGGCGCAGCCTGCCATACGGGACGGCGCTCCTGCTTTTTCCGCGAATGGAAAAACGGCGAGGAAAACGTCTGTTCGCCGCAGGTCTTTGATCCGGCTGCGGTCTACGGCAAATAGAGCGCTTTACCTTTGAAAAAAGGAATACGCGAGGCGGCGACGCAGCGCCGCCCGGCCCGAAGCGAGCGGGAAAAACATACTTTTTCCGCGAAGCGACAGGCCGTATGGTTTGCAACGCAACGCGTTTCAAACTGAAAATGCTCCGGATTTACGGCGTCACGCATTCGTGACGCGGCCGTACCGTCCGCGCCATGCTCCGGCGTCACGCTTGCGCAGGGCGCAACCGCGCGCCCGAGTCCCGACGCCACAGTTTCACGTCCTGCCCCGCAGGATCGCCTTAAAGGAAGTTCATCATGACCGCTGAAAGCCAGACCATTCTCAAGCTCGGCGTGCCCAAGGGTTCGCTGGAAGATGCCACCATCAATCTGTTTGAACGCGCCGGCTGGAAAATCCGCAAGCATACCCGCAACTATTTCCCCGACATCAACGATCCCACCATTGCCGCCTCGCTCTGCCGCGTGCAGGAAATCGGCGGCTACATCGAGGCCGGGATTCTCGATCTCGGCATTGTCGGTCTGGACTGGCTCATGGAGTGCGGCCTTGAGGACAAGGTCGTGCGCATTGCGGACCTCGTCTACTCCAAAACATCCAACCGTCCCTGCCGCTGGGTGCTGGCCGTGGCCGGAGATTCTCCCTACCAGAGCCCCCGCGATCTCGAGGGCAAGCGCATTGCCACGGAACTCAAGGGACTGACCAGCCGCTATTTCGAACGTCTGGGCATCAACGTCAATATCTTCTACTCCTGGGGCGCCACCGAGGCCAAGGTGGTGGAAGGCCTGGCCGACGGCATTGTGGAAGTGACCGAAACCGGAACCACCATCCGGGCCCACGGCCTGCGCATCATCGACGAAGTCATGTGCTCCTATCCTGTGCTCATCGCCAACAAGGAAGCCATGAACAATCCCGAAAAGCGCGCCAAGATCGAGCAGATCACCCTGCTGCTGGAAGGCGCTCTGCGCGCCGAAAGCCTTGTGGCCATCAAGATGAACGCGCCCGCCGAAAACCTCGACGCCATCCTCGGCATGCTGCCTTCCCTCAATTCGCCCACGGTTTCCCCCCTTCAGGACAACCGCTGGCTCTCCGTGGAAACCGTCGTCAATATTGACGTCGTGCGCGATCTGATCCCGCGCCTGCGTAAGGCCGGCGCCGAAGGCATCATTGAATACGCCCTGAACAAGGTCATCTAGAAGAGAACTCTCTTCGTAAAATGTTGGGGGGAAGGGAAACCCTCTGCCGGCGCGAGAAGGGCCCAGCCTTTCCAAAGGAAAGGCGTTCTTGCAATCTTCCCCCCAAGCCCCCATCCCTTCCCCGGCGCGCCTTTATCTGAAGGATGAAACGGTGCGGGACTGCCGTCGCCTTCCCGGCGGCGACAGTCCCCCGAAGGCAAAATCAACGGCCTTGCGGGGTTTACTCCCTGTGGCACTCAGCCCCGCACCAGTATGGCCTCGGTGCAACTGCAACGCCGCAATGCCTACAAAACAAGGATTTTTCCATGAGCGAGACCCCCGAAGCCGTGATGGACGATGCCAGCCGCGAATTTCTTGAAAATCTGCCGGAGCTGGAGCCCGGCAAAACCTTCTGTTTTGCCTGCAACCCGGACGTGCCCTGTTTCAATCGCTGCTGCGCGGAGCTGACCCTGCCGCTCACCCCGTACGACGTACTGCGTCTGCGGCGTCATTTCGGCATGGACAGCGAAACCTTCCTCAACACGCATACCCGCATGCGTACCTTCCCGGATACGGGCTTCCCTCTGCCGCTGCTGCGCATGCTGGAAGGGCCCGGCGAACCCTGTCCCTTTGTGACGCCCGCCGGCTGCTCCGTCTATGAGGACAGACCCGGGGCCTGCCGCTGCTACCCGCTGGGACGCGGAGCCAAGATGTCTCACGACGGCGTGGAAGAACGCTTCTTCATCGTGCGCGAACCCCACTGTCACGGCTTTGATCAGGGCAAGGACTGGACGGCGCAGGAATGGCTGGCGGATCAGGGTGTGAGGACCTTCAATGCCGCCAACGACCGCTATATGCGCCTGATGACCATGGTGCGCGCCTCCGGTAAGCCGCTGGAAGCCCGCATGGCCACAATGGCCGTCCTCTGTCTCTACCAGCTGGACAAGTTCCGCGAACTCATCACGCAGATGCACATTTTCTCGCGCGTGGACATCTCCGAAGAACGCCGCAACGCCATTATGAGCCGGGACGAGGATACGCTCGACTTTGCCCTCGACTGGATGGAGCTCATCATCTTCGGCCAGAGCGAAGGCCTGAAAAAGCACGAATAACCAAGCTGTATAATTGGGGGAGAGGGAACCCCTCT
>DXFI01000065.1 GCA_019114565.1 Candidatus Desulfovibrio intestinigallinarum
GGGGGGCTTGGGGGGAAGGGAAACACCTCTCGCGCCAGCAGCGACCGAAGGCGGCCGCAGGCCGTGCCCGTTGCGACGAAGGAAGCTACGGGCATCGACAGCAGAGATGAGGGGTTTCCCTTCCCCCCAAACAACTTACGAATAGTGTTAACAGGCCCTAAGGAAGCATGCTCAGAGGAACGCGATAGACCCAGTCGCCGGCATTGGTCTGGCCGAAGCTTTCCCAGTTGTCGCGGTCGCGGTCGTATTCCTCATAGCGGGCAAGGCGGGACTTGAGACGGTTGATGAAGGCGGTCTGTTCGCCGATGCTCATACGATACCAGTCTTCTTCCTTCAGCAGCATGATGTCGCTCTTGTAGGGCAGTCCTTCAAGGAATTCGCCCAGCACACCCAGTTCCGCAAGGCTCTTGCCCTGCGTGGGCGCATTGGGATCGCGGGCCATGCGGGTGGACGCGGAAAGAATACCCTGGAAGAAGTCGCGGGCGTCGGTCTTCTTGGTGCGCTCGGCATTGTCGATAATGGAACGCAGCTGAACGCTGAGGTCATTGAGCTGATTCTTGGTCAGCAGCACTGCCACGTCGACGGTGGGTTCATGTTCGCCGCGAGCCAGTTTTTTCAGATCCATGTCGGCAATCCACGAGTTGATGACGTCGGGAGCGCGGTTGGCATTGCGGCGGCCGAGGTACTCCAGCTGCATGGCATAACCGAGAGCCGCCGCCAGACGTTCCGCCTGCTGTTCCGGGGTGAGGTTGGCGGGCGCTTCGTCCTTGGGACGGGTCATGATTTTGCCTTCGGCGGTGTTCTTGACCATGGCGACCATGCCGCGCGCCAGCGTGGCGGCAACGGTGTTGAATTCGCTGGCGCCGCGTGCCGGCGTGGAGGCGTTGACGGCCTGATAATTGGCGCGATCGCCGGAAAGGCGGCTCAGGCTCCGGTAGTTCTGCTCGGCATAGGCGTGGTTGTCGCTGCCCTTGGGGCTCTTGATGTGCAGCGTGGAAATCCAGATGCCCTTCTGCCGGGCAAAGTCGTTCATTTCTTTGGCGGCCATGGGCGTGGAACGGTATTTGTCGCCGGGGCGCAGGGGGCCCGCGTCGGTGACCAGCAGGATCAGACGGGAGGAATAGTCGCCCCAGCTCAGGCTTTCAACGGCCTTGTAGACGCCGGCAAGGGAATCTTCGTTGAAGTCGTGGCTGGAAACCGTGGCTTCCTGCGCTTCGGCAAGGCGCTGCTCCAGAGCCGCGCGGTTTTTGGCCGTGGCAAAGTCGCTGACGACGCGGGTGGTGTAATCGAGCGCCGGGGTTGCCTTCGTGCTGCTGCGGAAGGCGACCACGGCAAAGCCGACGTTGTCGGTCATGCCGTCGCGTTCCAGCTGGTCGTAAATGGTTCGGACAACGTTGCGGCTCTGATCAATGTAGGGCTTCATGGAAACGGAGGTGTCCATGACAATGGCGATGCCCGTTCTGGGCGCGCCGCCGGCGGCGGTCTGCGCCTGCGCGGCGTTGCCGGGGTCAATGGACGCAACCTGAAGGAACTTGACGCCCTCGTAGGGGTCCTTCATTTGCAGAATGGGCATGAGATAGAAGCGCTTTGCCGAAACAGCTCCCTTGGTTTCGGCCGGTTCGCTGGCCACGATGGGCAGATCGGCGGCGGGGGTGGACTGGGCCGCGGCAAGCAGCTTGTCGAGGCGCTGTTCCATGTCGACGGCCTGACAGACGTCGTTGAGGCCCTTTTCCTCCTTGAAGAAGAGGACCGGATCACGACCGGTGCGGGGACTGAAAAGCAGGGTCAGCGACTGATTCCAGGGCGTGCTCCTGCCGGCCTCAATCCAGCCTTCGGGCTGCTGCGTGCCGGTGCCGACCTGAAGCCATCCTTTGGACTGTCCGTAGACATACAGCACGGTAAAGGGCGTCAGAGAGCGCAGCGATTTGCCTTTCTGATCGGGCTTTGCATACAGGGTTGCGCCGGGATGGCTGACGACACGCTGGAAGAGCGTCTTTTTTCCTTCCTGAATGAGCGGCGCGGCTTCCGGCATATCAGGAAGGGCAAGAGAAAGGGCGGGAAGGCCGACGCCGAAGCAGAGCAGGGCGGCGGCGCGACAGAAAGCGTGAAAATGGCGTTTGTTCATCAGAACATCCTTGATAGAGAAAACGGGGCCCGGGAGAAACTCCCGCGCCCCCGGGCTTATTTCCAGTTCTGCAGCAGCAGACGGGCTTCTTCGTCGCCCTGCCGGGCCTTTTGTTCGGCATAGGCGCGCAGGGCGGAAAGCGCCTGTGCGCTTTCGGCATGGCCCTTGTCGCGGGCGGATTCATACCAGTTTCTGGCCTGCGACAGATCCGGGGGGATGCTGCCGCGCGGCAGCTCCGAAGCGGGATCATAGAAGCGGCCTACAAGGAACATGGCCTCGGCGTTCCCCTTCTGGGCGGCGTCTTCCAGCAGCAGGAAGGCGGCGTCGCTCTGGCGCGCATCGGCATCGGGCGTGCGCAGGGCCTTGCCCGCAGCCAGCGTTTCTTCGGGGGGCGCATTGCGCCGCAGCAGATCGCGCGCTTCGGACAGGGCCTGCGTTCCGGACGCGGATGCCTCCTCGCGCGCGGGCTGTGCCGCCGGAGGCGTCGCGGGGGCCTTGGCCTGCGGCTTTTCTGCCGGCTGAGCGGGCGCGGGCGCTGCCGGATTGTCCGGTTTCGGCAGCTCGGGCAGGGGGGCCGTCGCGTTTTCTTCGTCAGCGGGGGCAAGATAGCGGTAGGCCAGCGCGCCGCCGCCAATGAGCAGAATAAGCAGCAGGATCAGCGGCAGACGGCTTTTGCGCGGGGCCGCAGGTTCCATTTCGAGGGGAGCGGCGGGCGTCTTTTCCGGCTTTGCGTCCGGCGTCATGGTGAGCTGCTCGACGGGCGCCTGCGGGGCTTCCGGCGCGGGGGCTTCCTTCGGCGCTTCCTCCGGCGTCGGCTCGGGCGGCGTCGGTTCTTCGAGCGGCTGTTCTTCCTCTGCCGGAGGCGCGGCTTTTTCTTCCTGAACTTCTTCCTCAACGGGGGCGGGACGGGAGCCCATGCCCTGACCGCCGCCCATGTGCGAGAAGAGCAGTTCTCCGACCTGCAGGGCGCAGACCTGATCATTCAGGCCCAGGCGGTAGGTTTCCAGCGGATCAAGCTGATCCACAACGGCAGCGCCGACGGCAAGGCGCAGGCAGCCGCTGTCGTTGTCCCAGGCTTCCGGGACAAGCGGCGTGCTGCTTTCCTGCCAGCCGTCGGGCGAGAGATAGCCCTGCGACGACAGGATGGTGAAGCTCGGTTGTCCTTCCACGGGGGGAGCGTCGAAAACCTCAATCAGGGCAGTGCCGGGATCGCCCCCTTCGGGGGTGGCAATAGTGGCTCGCATGAATGCTTAATCCTTCCAGAGATGGAGAATGGCGCGCAGCCGTTCCGTCTGCGCGGGATCGTGGAGAGTGCCGTCCGCCAGCGCCGCATTTTCCGTGACGACGTGGGCAAGGGCCGCCAGCCAGTCCCGGTACCAGGCAAATTCGTAGGCCTGTTCCTTCTCTTCGATATGCGGTTCTCCCTGAAAGGCGGCGGGAGGTTCGAAGACGGTCATGGTCCTGTTGCCTGCGGGAATGGTGCGGGCGTTTGCAGCCGTGTGACGGGGATCAAAACCCAGCCAGTCCACAAAGGCGTTGATGGCATCGGCGGCAATGCTGGCCTGTTTCCAGAACAGGCGCTCGCGCTCTATATTGCCGTAGGCGGAGGCGGCGCGCAAGGCCTCGGCCATGCGTTCGCGCAGCCGGAGGCGCAGGGCCGCGGCCTGCAGTTCGCGGCAGAGGGCGTTGTGCAGGTCTTCGGGCAGGGCAAAGAGCGCGCGGGCCTGCGTATCGGCGGCAAAGTCGCGGAGCTGATCAAACCAGTAGTCCAGAAGATGATCCGTCAGGATGTCCACGGTATCGCGGGCAAGGGGCGCGGCGGTTTCGGCGGGTTCCGGCAGGGGAGCCTCATCGCCGAAGATGTCGAGCAGCAGATCCTCCGCCTTGACGCGTCTGCCGATAATGCCCGTCGGCGGCGTCTGGGCGTCGTCCGGCAGGGTGCGGGACATGCGGATGCAGACGTTGTACAGCTGCCAGTCCTCCACCTGAAGACGGCGCATGAGTTTTCCCAGACGCTGGGCCGAGGCCACCTGCGCCAGCGCCCGGGCCAGCCTGCGGGCCAGTTCCGCTTTTTCGGCGCGGCGGGCGGCCGCGTCGCCGCTGGGGCAGTAGGCCTGCAGCAGCCCGGTCAGACCGCGGCACTGCTCGGCAAGGGAGACGCGCAGCTGCTCCCGCTTGAGTTCGGGATTGCAGAGCGGACGCAGGCGCCGGCGCAGCAGGGCGACGCCGCCGTCGTTGAGGCGCATGGCCGCGTCCCAGACTTCCCCGGGGTTGGCCACATGCCGCCGGACAGTCTCGGAATCAAGGAAGGCGCGGCGGACGTCGGCCACAAAGGCTTCCTGATCCGGGCGGACATTCTTTTCGCGTCCGTCCGCGTCAAACTCGAAGACGGCCTCGCAGCGGAAATTGGGGTTGCGCAGCAGAAAGGTATTGGTAAAGGGATGCGTGCCGTCCCAGTTGTGCGGCCAGTCGTACTGCTTGCCGAAAAAGTCCAGCAGCGAGGCGTGCAGCCGGATGTCCCAGCGTTTTTCCACCGAGGGCATGCCCGCCTTCTTTTCAAATTCCATGTCCATCTTGGTCAGGACAAAGAAGAGCGCCGACGGTCTGCCCGCGCGGGAGCGGGGATCCTCGCCGTGAGTGGAGGCGATCCATTCCTGAATGGCACGGGGCAGATCCTGCACTTCCTGATTGCCGGGGCCGATGCAGAGCAGCATGCTGGTCAGCTCCCGTTCTTCGCAGTACCGCTCGAACAGGTAGGCAACCTTGCCGCGCAGGAAGAGATCAGACAGTTTGTCCTCGCGTTCCAGAGCGCGGGCGAGATCGTCCAGCTGATAGCGGGAACGATAGCCGGGAAAGTCCAGCAGGTCGGTATAGTCAAAGAAATCGTCGGGCTTTTCGCGCATGACGATGGTCAGCTCGGCGGTCAGGGCCGTGACGACGGCGCGCGGCAGCCGGGCCGTACGTCCGCCCTGAACGGCGCGCAGGGGCAGCGAATCGCCGTCATCGGGCTTGTCCAGCCGCTGCAGCGTCGCCACGTCAATGATGCTCTGTGCGCGGGGCAGCAGGGCCGTGTCCGGGCAGTCCACTTCCGCAGGGCGACCGAGCGCCTCCAGCGCGCGGCTCAGCGTCAGGAGAAGATCGTGAAACTGCGGCGTGCCGTTCCAGATCTGGCTGAACAGCCGGGCGCGTCCGGCTGTGTCCAGCCGGGGGGCCAGCGCGGCCGCCCGCGTCCAGTAGCCGTACTGCAGCATCTGCACACGCGGCCGGGACGCAAAGTTGCGTTGCAGGTATTCGCGCAGATCTTCCACATCGTCGGCACTGACGGCGCTGTTTTCCGGGCCTGCGGTCTGCTCCAGCTCGTCCAGCGCCGCGTCCAGGGCTTCGGCGTCGGGCGCGTCCTTGTGATCGCAGTCCGCATAATAGGTATTTGCCAGCACGCGCACCACGTCCGTTTCCGTAAGCAGACGCAGACGGATGGGAAAGTCGGGCGTCAGGTCCGGCGGGGGCGTCGTGGTGAAGCGGGTGACGAGGCCGGTGGATTCCCTGCCGCCTTCCGGGTTTATTTCCGTAATGAAATCATGCGTCGTGCCGCAGAAGTCCGCCAGCAGCGCCCCCTGAGGCGTGCGGGCCAGCGCGGAAATAAGATAGGATTTGCCCGACTGGCTCGGGCCGAACACGCCCACGCACATCTTGCGCCGGGCCGCGGCTTCGCATTTGCCGAAAAAGCGCGCGGCATGGCGCATTTCCTTCTGGAGCGCGCCCGCGGCGCTGCCCACGGCCTCGCTGTTGTCCTTCAGCCAGCTTTCCGCCTGGCGCGCGCTGTCGTGCAGCGCCCGGCAGCGTTGGGCGAGTTCCTTGTCCTGTTGATCCATGCTCTTTCTCCTCAGCGCCTGTGCGGACGCCGCATGTCCCCGTACCCTCTGAAAAAGCGCGCTGGGGAAGGGAAGGGGGGTCTGGGGGAAGGATTACAAGAACGCCTTTTCTCGCTTCGCTGCGGAAAGGCCGGGCCCTCTCGCGCGAGCACAGAGGGGTCCTTCCCTCAGACAAGCTGCGGATAATAGTAACGCGTTTTAGCCGCCGGTGACGACCACGCCGGTATCCAGCCAGTAGCCTTCGTCAAGAGGCAGCGTCTGAAGGCGTATTTCGAGGTCCTGTCTCTGGACGCTTCTGCCGTTGCGATCGCTGACGGTATCAATAATGAAATCGCCTTCGTTGCGATCCTTGTCCTCGCTGCTGCGGCTGTCGTTGTCGTCCCAGACATCGGCCACGCGCAGGCGCAGGGATACCGTGTAGGGAAGATGTCCGGACGCCCGGGAGCGGGCTTCCTCGCTGGTGAAGTCGAGCAGGTGGTAACGGGTGGTGGGCCAGCGTTCGGCCTCAAGCTGGCGGTAGCCGATGAAGAGGGGGCCGCTGAAGGCCACGTCCCGCGACAGCTCCACGCCTTCCTTGTTGTCCACGTTGACTTCGAACCAGACATGAGGACGGCGCAGCTGGCCGTTGATGTCCATTTCCCCGATATAGCGGGCCGTGGAGGAAAGACGCAGCGCCCGGGTATCGAAGGAGAAGCCCTCCAGATGGCCCTCGGCCAGCGCGCAGAGAATGGCCCCGACCACCACTGTGGTCTTGGGATCGGTAATGCGCCCGACGGCGTCGGTAAAGGGATACCAGGCCCCCACATGATAGTGGCGCATGGGGATGATGCGATCCGGCGGTACTGGGACTTTGGCAAGAATGCCGTCGATGACGGCGTTCCAGGCGCTGGGGCGGCCCGTCAGGATGAGCGCGTCGCTGTCGTAGAGCCGGACCAGTTCGCACAGGGATGACAGGGCGTCGCCGAGCGTGTCGAGAATGGTCTTATCCACGGCTTCCGGCACAATGTCCAGCGGTACGTCCATGATGGAAAAGTCTTCGATGGACGGATACATGCGGCGGGCCAGTTCGTTGATGGCCGCAAGCGTTTCCTTTTGCGGATGCGGCGCGCGGAAGGGCATGGGCATGTCCTGCGGCGCGTCATCCTGCGCCGGAAGGAAAAAGTCCCGGATGCGGCAGGTTCGGCCGGAGACCGCCTGACCTTCCTCGCACAGCGTCAGAATGCCCAGCGCCACGGGGGCGGCAATCTGGCGCACAAGACGGACGCGGGTATTGCGCTCCCGCTGGCTGGTGCCGATGGCATCGCGCCCGAAATAGCGGGCAATGAGCCCGGAGGGATCATCGACGCCCCGTTTCTGGAGTTCCTGCTCCACGGCGGGGATGATGTGGCGCGCCACCACGGCGCGCAGGACTTCGTCCCCCGCGCGATTGAAGCCGTCGCGGAATTCCGTGTGCGGGACGATACGCGCGGTTTCACCGGGGGCACTGGCCAGCTCGTAGGTGGTGATGGAAAGATCCGTCGTGCCGCCGCCGATGTCCAGCGAAGCCACACGCACGCAGGGGCGATTGTCGTAGGCGGCGCGGGGCTTGCCCAGAATCTGGAAGAGATGGTGGGCGTCGCCGTGATGCTTGACGCCAAGCTCATTGTAGAGCAGCACCAGCTGCGAACAGCTGGCCTCGTCCCAGTCGCAGCGTATGACGGGGCTTGCCCGGTAGTCCCTGATGGTGCGCTTGCCGTTTTCCGTATGCCATGCGCTCCAGCCGAGCGCTTCCCATACGACGCGCACGGCCCAGAGAACCCAGCGCCGGAAGATGCGTTTTTCCGCCACGGGCATGGCCGTGGGCACGGTGAAGATGACGCGGCGCAGACGGCGCGGCAGATTGGGCAGTTCCCGCCGGGCACGTGTTGCCGGGGAATTGATGGTGATGACGGCCTGCGTCAGGATTTCCCCGAGCATGAACATCATGAGCGACGAGCGCGTGAACAGGGATTCAAACAGGGGTTCGGCCTGCTGCCTGCGCAGAGCCGGACTTTTCTTGAACAGCGGGTCGTCGAAGCAGGCCAGCGGCGTGCCCTGAGGGTTGAGCTGACGCGGGAAAAGACCGCGGCTGACCATGGGTTCGGCATTGCCGCCGGTATTGTAGCGCCAGCTCTGCTGCCACGGGCGTTCGTCCCAGAGATAGCGCTTGGGGCTGGACATGCCCGTGCAGCCTTCGGCGCAGACGGCCCGCGTGGTCAGGCGCGCGGCCTCGGGGCCGAGACGCACGGAGGAGGGCCAGGCAAAGGCGGGCGTGCGGCGGCCGGAACGACGGCTCAGAGCGTCGTTGCCGAAGGTGGCGTCCACAAATTCCACGCGCGTTTCAAAGGGCTCCTCGTAGACAAGATCAGGACGGCTCAGATCGCGCAGTTGCAGCAGATAGCTGTTGTTGAGATTGGTGTGACTCTGCGGCGGCGTTTCTATGAGAATGCCCGTGGTGCGCGAATTGCCGATGTCCAGCACGAGATCCACGTCCATCGGCGTGTCGCGGGACGGGTTGATGGTCTGCACGGAGACGTCCCCGATGGCGCGGCGGACCACATCCAGCCAGGTCAGATAGGCCGCGAGATGCTGCAGCAGATAGGGGTCGTCGTCGCGCCAGGAACCGCGCCCGCTGTGCTTGCCCTGACGGTAGGCGTCATAGATGCCGGACAGCCACTCGTCCACCCAGGCGGCATTGAGGAACCAGGCATTGTCACGGACGTGATGCGCCAGCATGAAGTGGCCGTGCGCCGCCACATCCTGCGGCGACAGGGCGTGATACTGCTCTCCGGTCGCGGGGCGATCCTCCACGTTGGTGTCGAAAAGAAGGATGACGCGCAGACGCGACGGGTCCGAGGAAGAGGGCAGCACGCGGGCCCGCGCCCAGTTGGACGGCCCGTATTCAAAGCGTTTGCCGCCGTCGGGCCAGTGCTGATCCAGCGTGCGCAGGAAGGGGACGGGAAGCCAGTGCGCCTGCCAGATTTCGATGACGCGCTCCGCGGCCATGTCATAATCATTGTCGGCAGGCTCGCCGGTGAGCATGTCTATAAAGCCGTCCTGCGTATCCTGAAGGCAGCGCAGATAGTGGGTATAACGGCCGTTGTCCTGTTCCAGCTTGCGTTCTTCCCGGAAGTTCCGGCGCACGCCGCGCAGGGCCGACAGCGGCAGTTCAAAGTCCAGAAACTGGGGGCAGCCGCCGGGAATGAGGCTGACCGGCGAAAGGTAGCGTGGTATTTCCATGATCCATCTTCCTTGTCGGGATACGGCAGACCGCGCACGCCGCGGGGCCGCCCACACTCCAAATAGAGCATTTTCAGTTTGGAATGCTTTGCATTTCAAACCATACGGCCCGTCATTCCGCGGGAAAACGCGGTTTTTCCGCTGACTTTGGGCCGTGCGGCGCTGTGCCGCCGCCTCGCGTGTTGTCATTTTTCAATGGCAGCACGCTCTTACAGGGGCCTACTTGCGCTTGAAGCGCGCCTTCCAGCGCAGGTTCTTGCCGCCCATTTCGTTGCCGCTGCACTGGGTGCTGTTGTTGTTGCCCCTGCATTCCACCTTTTGCGGCACATACTGTCCGCCGCGCGGACAGCGGGCGTCGTCGGCCTCGAAGGTCAGCCCGTCGCCCCGGAACTGCGCCTGTGCGCTGCCGCTGCAAATCTGACCGTTGCGTTCTCGCACAAAGCGGCGACCGCGGCCGTTCTTGTCAAAGCAGTATTCCGCCACGATGGGTTCGTTGCGCGGATGCGAGTAGAGGCCGGTTTCGCTGACCCAGCAGCCTTCAAGGAAGGAGAGGTCCTTCTTTTTGGCGGCGTCATCCGGGATTTTCAAATCTTCGCCCTTGCGGGCCATCGGCCTGGTAAAGCCCTACATCGAGGGCTGGGTGGAGCCCAGGGAGCCCTGGGAGTAGCGCGGGGTCAG
>DXFI01000066.1 GCA_019114565.1 Candidatus Desulfovibrio intestinigallinarum
ACCCCGCGCAGGACTTCAGCGAAGCCGACCGCTACCAGGAAGCCAAGGTGCACCATAACCACTGGTAGCAGCCTGTTTTTCCGGGGGAGGGGAGTCCCTGGCTCCGCTGTCGATGCCCGTAAGGCTCCTGCGTCGCCTAACGGGCACGGCCTGCGGCCGCCATTCGGTCGCGGCTAGCGCGCAAGGGGTGTTTCCTTCCCCCCAGGCCCCCCATCCTTCCCCCAACGCGCTTTTATTGGGGAAAGAGTCGGGAATACGAGGCGACCCACAACCAAAGATAAGTGTGTGTGCACAGTCTATTTATCCTATCTATTGAAATTGTTTGTAAAATTTGTGTTAACAGGCCCTAGAGCATTTTCAGTTTGAAATGCTTTGCATTTCAAACCATACGGCCTGTCGTTTCGCGGAAAACGCGCAGTTTTTTCCGCTCACTTTTGGCTGGGCGGCGCTGTGTCGCCGCCTCGCGTTTCACTTTTTTCAAAGTTGAAACGCTCTAAAATTTCGGCAGCGGAATGTCTGCCAGCACGGCGGCGCACAGCGTGCCGAACAGCAGGACGATCACCGGCGGCAGAATGACGTAGGCGGCCTTTTCCAGCGCGACGGCCACAAACGGGGCGACGGGTCTCTCCTGTGGAAGTCCGGGAGCCGGGGGCGGTTCGTCGCGCAGCAGCAGAGCGTGCGCGGCCTTGCGGCAGCGGTTGAGCGTTTCCGGGCTATCGCGCAGCATGCCCTTGAAACCGTACAGCAGGCAGAGAGCATAGACGCTGACGGCGGCTGTGGAAAGTTCGTCGCCGCCGTGAAGAACAAAGGCTTCCAGAGCCCGGAGAACTTCGTCGGCGGGCTCTTCCGTCTCTTGGGCGGCCGGGGGTGCGTTCTCCGTCAGGGGGAGGGCGTTGCGGATAATGCCTGTCAGACGGGTGAAGAACTCCCGGCCGGCGGACGTCGTGCCGCAATAGCGGTATTGCAGACTGTGGGAAAGCCAGTCCGCCGCATCAAGGCGGGGGCTTTGCAGAAGCAGCTCGTCAACCCAGGCATAAACGGCAAAACGGGCATTATCGCAGGCCAGCCGGATATGGCGGGCCGCGTCGTCGACCTCGCCGGTCGCATCCGGGAGGGGGAGCGTTGCGGAAAGAGGCGCGGGCAGCGCCTCCGCGGAGCTCGGGAGCGGACGGCTGCGTTCTTCGTCGGCCAGAGCATGCAGACGCTCGCGCACCTCGTGCAGCGGCAGAGCCAGCCCTTCGGGGGCGCCGGCGCAATGCAGGGCTTCGGCCATCAGGCGGGAAAATCGGGGCAGAAAGTTCATGCGCAAAAGGGGTCGGGGTGGAAAACGTAACGTATTTTCAGCTTGCAGCACTGTGCGCTTCAAAACATACGGTCTGGCGTTTCGCGGGGAAAAAGCCGTTTTTCCGCTCAATTCGGGCCGGGCGGCGTTGTGCCGCTGCCTCGTGTTTCATCTTTTTCAAAGTTGAAACGCTCTAACGCTGGATGACGGCCAGCACAACGGAAAGATCCTCGGGAGGAGCGGGGAGCATGAGGGCAAGATTGCCGTGCTGCATGATTTTGCGCCAGAGGGGATCATTCTGGTCAATGGTGAAATAGAGCGTGTCCGTCCGCAGAGGAAGCCCCGCAGGCGGCTGCGGGGAATGACGCAGGCGCACGCCGGGCAGAGCCTGCGCGACAATGCCGTCGAGACTTTCGGACGGCGCCAGTTTGGCAAGGCGCTCCATGCGTTCGGCCATGCCTTCGGCCTGCGATGTTCTGACCAGCAGCCAGTACGTATAGACGCCAGCCCGGGCGCTCTGGGGCATGACGGTGCCCAGCAGCTCGGGACGTCCCTGCTTTTCCAGCGCAAAGGTAAAGGCCGGGCCGATGACGAAGGTATCCACAAGACGGGCGATGATGCCGCAGGCGGCCTGAAAACAGCGCTGGAGATTCTCGTGATCATAGGGCGGCAGGGCGCGCGTGCCCTGCGGCGTTTCTCCCAGCGCGGAAAGGGTTGCGGAAAAGACGGACAGTTCGCCCACCAGCCGGCAGAGGGCCCGGTAGACCGGCCAGGGATGGATGGACGGCGCATCCAGAAACTGCTCCAGCTCGGGAGCGTTGCGGCTGAGGACGCCGAGTACGCTGAACAGGGTGATGCCGTGCAGGGAGGACACGCCGGAAACGCCCGCGTCACCGGCAATAATCTTGTATTCCTCCAGCTGATGACTGCGCGACAGCAGAGTATCCCGCACATCGTGCAGCAGGCGGCGCAGTTCGGGTGCGGCGTTGATGTCCACGCAGGGCGGGGTAAAGGTGGCGTCCAGCCGGACGCGCTCGCCGTCGCGGATGAGGCGCGCCAGAGGAAAGCGCGGCAGATCTGGGCAGTCGTCGGGGCTGAAGCAGAGACGCAGATTGAAACGCAGGGTGCCGACATCGGCTTCCGGGCCGTCGCCCATGAGATCGGGGACGGTTTCCGGCGCAAGCGGGGCCGTATACCGGAAGGTTTCGGGGGCGTCGGCGGGGGTGTCCGTCCGCAGGACGTTATTTCCCTGCTCGCGGAATCCGGCCAGTGCCAGCCAGACGGGCAGCGGCTCCTCCGGCGTCGTCCAGGCGGCAAGGAAGGAACGCGGCGGCAGAGTTGCATTGTCGGGCAGCACGGCCCATTCGCCGGAGTGGAGCAGCAGCTCCAGCTGCGTAACCTCGAACGTGCCGTTGTTCAGGGCCTCCTCGTTGACGGCCAGACGGCGCACGCCCCAGAGATAGGGATTCAGCAGGGAGACCATGCGTGTGAGCGTCGCGAGCTGCTGTCTGTGGGCAAGCTGGAAATGCTGGGGCTGCAAAAAAAGGCCGTGTTCCCAGAAAAGCGGATTATCGTACACGTTCGGCTCCTGTGACGCTGAGAGAGCTTTCTCCGAGGCGGATCAGCACCTGCGCGGGGGCGGCATTGTACATCGTCGTTCGAAAGATGACGCCTTCCGTGCTCGTGTGCAGAGGAAAGGGCAGGACGGCGGCGCACTGATCCGGGATAAGATGGGTATACCCGGCCACGACGCCGAGATAGCGGGCGTGTTCGGCGCGATCCATGACCACGTCCAGTTGTGCGCCGGGCTGGAGCTGGAACTGGCGCGCGCTCTGGGCCTGCGCCGCCTCGGGACGGCATTGCAGCAGTTCGTCAAGGCCTTCGGGGCGATCGCTTTTGGCCGTAAAGGCCGCATAGTCCTTGAGCTGGTACAGGCAGAGCGTCAGGCCCAGCGACGTGTTTCTGTCGCGGTTGAGATCCGGGGATGCCTCCAGACGGCAGCGCAGCCCTTCGGGTTCCAGATTCCAGACCACGTCGGCGGGATTTTCAACCGCTCCGGGCAGGGGCTGCGCGGGATTGGGCGATGTGCCGCCGCAGGCCGTCAGCAGCAGAGCGCAGACAAGCGTTGCGAGCAGCGCAAGAGAACGGCAGCGCCGGCTATGGCGATGACGGCTAGGCAATCTGCACCTTCGTCTGGGCGGCCATGCTGCACATGCCCGTGGTGTTGCCCTGATTGTGCTTGGTGCTTGCCCCCTGAGACACGGCGGCCTTGCCTTCCAGCGACACCTTTTGCGAGCCCTTGGTAAATTCGCCCTTGCCGATGAATTTGCCCGAAGCCGTGCCGCCGTTGACGCCAGGCTCGTCGCCGTTGGAAAGGGCCGTTGCGGACTTGATGTTCAGGGCCGGAGAGCCGTCGATAAAGACCTTGGAACAGGCCGTGTTGGGCGTGACCATGGAACACTGAAAAATGTTGACGTAGGGCGTCGGCACGGGAGAGCCGGGGGGCGCGGGCGTCTGGCAGACGTCCGGCGGCGTGCTCATGCAGGTGCCGCCCTTGAGAGTGAGGGCAAACATGGTCTAGCCTACCTTGATGTGTCGTCCGTCAATATCAACCTGTTCGGCGGCGCGGATGTCGGCACGCTCGGCGCGCAGGCGGTAAGAAGTGCGCGCCTCGCTGCGGACGCGCCCGGCGGCGCGATGCGCGAGATCATCCACTTTTTCATCCAGCGCGCCATAATGCCCGGAATGACGCAGCGCCCGTTCCTTCAAATCGCGGCAGAGCGTCCGCACGGCGGCAAAGCCCTGGAGAAGCAAGTGCCCGCCCAGGGTCAGCAGACCTGCCCGCAGGCCGATGGTACGGCCGGACAGTTGCAGCTCCTCGGCGTTGAGGCTCAGCTCCCGGGCCCGCAGGCGCGCCCGCGCGGGGAGAAGCACGTCGCCGCGGGCGTGCGTGTCGGCCCGTTGCAGAACGCTGATGGCCCAGGCGTTGCCGTCGTCCAGCAGTGCCAGCAGCACCGTGTCCCCGGGTTCCGGTTGCAGGAGACAGCCTTCGGCCCGACGGGCGCGCACAAGGCCGAAGGAACCGGCCGTCAGCAGCGCGTCGCCGTCGCGGGCCCGGACAATCCCGGAGGTCAGGCCGCTGCCGTTGTATGCCTGTGCAAGAGCTTCCATGCCTGTGCTTCTCCGTTAAAACATATTCAGTTTGAAACACCTCGCGTTTTACCCTTTTCAAGGGTGAAACGCTCTAAAGTGAAAACTGTTCCGCCCGGAGGCGTTCCGGGTCCGTGGGGCGTGCGCCCTCCATCCGCGCGCCGTTCAGGGCGCAGCCGTCCAGCCGGGCGGCATGAAGATCGGCGACGCGCAGATCGGCGTCACGAAGATCGGCGTTACGCGCCTGAATATGCGACAGATCCGCCATGTGCAGATTGATGCCGGGCATGCGCGCGCCTTCAAGATCAGCTCCGGCAAGCACGGCCTGTTCGGCGGCAACTCCCTGCCATCGGGCGGCCCGCAGGGAGACGTCCGCAAGATGGGCCTGCGTCAGGGAACAGTTCTGGAGGATGCTGCCCGAAAGGTCGCTGCCCATCAGTCCGGCCCTGTCCATCCGGCAGCGCGTAAAGCGCGCGCCGCTCAGATCGGTATGCATGGCGATAAGCTGGGTCAAATCGCAGTCTTCGGCCTCAAAACCCCGGCAGGCGCAGCCTTGAAGCGTCAAAAGTATAGCTGTGACATGCCGGAAGCGCAAGGCGGAGAGATCGCAGTCAAGGCAGTGCAGCATCTCCGCCACGGCATTTTCCAGCGCGGGCAGCCGTGCAAGGCGGCGCAGGGTAGCCCGGGACAGGTTGACGCCGGGCCAGCGCACGTCTTCGAGGCGGCATTCCAGCAGAAAGGCCCGTTCCAGCACGGCCCTGTCCAGCCGCACGCTCCGGAAGGTCGTTCGGGAAAAGGATGCGGCCTGTAACCGGGCGTCACAGAAGGAACAGTCCTCAAGCTGCGCCTCGTCAAAAACGGCATCCGCGAGGTTCGCGCCGTTAAAGCGGCAGCCGCGCAGACGGGCGCGGGTAAAGTCCGCTCCGGCCAGATCCGCGCCGCTCCAGTCCCGGTTTTCCACGACGGCATCCGTAAAGTTGTTCATGCTGTTTTCCCTCTGGCTGCGAGGATGGTGCGGGCAATGTGCGCGCCGTCGAGCCAGGTGGCGTCGTCCGTGCCGAGGCGGTAGAGATCCGCGCCGTAGAGATTGGCGTTGCGGACGTCCGCGGCATGCAGGCGGGCTTCGCGTAGCGAGGCTTCAAAGAGGTCGGCGCGTTGCAGACTTGCCCCGCGCAGGGAACAGCGCGTGAAATCGGCATGCCGCGCGCGCACGGCATCCCAGCCCGTGCCGGTAAAGTCGCAGTCAATGAAACTGGCGTTATCGGCCGCCGCACGCTGAAAGATGGCCTGCGGCGCGGCCACTCCGGACCAGACGCTGCCGCCGAGGGCAGCGCCGGAAAAATCGGCTCCGGGGGCCCGGGTGCCGTTGTTCAGGGACGCATCGGCAAGGTTTGCTCCGGACAGACGCGCCCTGTCGAGTTTCAGAGCATGCATGTCCGTGCCGGTCAGGCGCGCGCCGGAGAGATCCGCGCCGGAGAAATCGGCGTCGCGCAGACGGGCATTGGCAAAAACGGCGTCAGCGGCATGGAGATCGGCAGCCTGACTTTCCTGAAAGGTTGCGCCGGAAAAGTCGGCTCCCCGGGCGTCGGCTCCGGCAAGAGTCGCGCCGGTAAAGTCCGCATCCGCGGCGCGAAGCTGTCGGAGACGGGCTTTGTCCAGCCGGGCACGCAGAAAGACGGCGTCGGATGCGTCGGCCCCCTCCAGACTGGCTTCGGAAAGATCGGCGTCCACAAAGGAGGCTCCCCGCAGATTGGCCCCTGAAAAATCCGTACCCGCGAGGTGCTGTTTATCGAAGCGCAGCCCGGACAGATCCGCTCCTGCCAGAACCGCCCCCGCCAGCGATGCGCCGGAGGCAAGCAGGGCCATAACGGCAGCGCGCGACAGCGGCGCGGCGCTGTCTGTTGCCGTGTCCGTTGTGGCGGCTTCCACTTCGGCGGCGTTGCCCTCGCTCTGCGGGGGCTGTTCTTCGGACGCTGTCACTGTAGCGGGAGGCGCGTCGGATGCGGCTGTTGTGCCGCTCTCCTCCGGGGCCTTCGGACTGGAAGATTCCGGCGCGGCGGGAGATTCTCCCTCCAGTTCGCGCAGGGCGTCCCGATAGCGTTGCAGATGCCCGGATATGGAGTCGGGAGAAAAGCCCGCGGCCATTTCCAGTTCCCGGGCATAGGCGTCCAGCTCGTCGGGATCGTCGGGAGCCTGTTCCAGCATGGTCAGCAGGCGTTCGGCATTGTCGGGCCGCATGCCCGCCCGTTGCAGCAGCGCCTGCGGCGAATCGGCCATGTCCCCGGCCAGTGCCTTGAGCTGCTTTTCTCCGTCCGGCCCCAGCAGTTGCAGCGTCCGGGACATGGATGCCCGGAGTCCCTCGTCAGGCTGGAGCAGCGCGGAAAAACGGGCAAGGAAAGCGTCGCTTGCGGCCTGCCACGAGGCGCTGTCGGCATGTTGGGTGGGATCGGGCAGCTCCAGTTCCAGCGCGGCGTTGACGGCGGCAATGCGATCTTCGGGGACACCGGCCTGCCGCAGCTGTTCTTCCAGCGGCGGTGGCGGCGGCGTGGCTTCCACTTCGGCCAGTTTGGCCGTCAGGGCGTCGATGTGTCGCCGGGTTTCTTCTATCTGTTCCGGAGAAAGCGGCGGCAGACCGGCTTCCTCCAGCGCGGCGTTGATTTCGGGCAGATCCTCCGTGAGCACTTCCCGCATGGTTGCGGAAAGTGCGGCCGGAGAAAACGTCGGCGTATCGGAGACCGCAGGGGCCGGGGTCGGGGTTGTAGGGGAAGATGCTGTCTCCTGAGTCGGGGAAGACGGCGTTGCGGCAGACGCGGCGGCCGGTTCCCTGTCGGAGTCCGAAGCGCCCGCAGTCGCGGCGGACGTTGCGGCGGCTGCGGCGGCCGTCATACCTGCGGCGGCTGCGACTGCCGCGCCCATGCCGGGAGCAGGTGCGTCCGTCGTCTGCCCGGCCGCGGTGACGGCATCGGCGGCTGGCGCGGGCGGCGGTACGGTTTCCAGCGTGTCCGGCGAAAGGTGCAAACGCACGGCGGCAATATCGGAAGCGGCCTCGTCGGCGCAGGGCACGAGGGCATGCCAGTAGAGCAGGGCGGTATTCTGCCCCGGGAAGAGCCAGAGCGTATCCATGCGGGCTGCGTGTTCCTTCCAGACGTTGCATTCACGGCGCAGGACTTCAAAGCGCAGGCGCGCGCCGGGGAGGCGGAAACGCCGTTCGGGAGCGTCGTCAAAAAAGCCCGCAAGAAGGATTTCTTCGTCGCCGCGCAGCCCGTCGGGCAGGCGCTGCTGCGGCTGCGCCTCGTTGAAGAAACGCCAGTCCGCGTCATCGGGCAGGCCGGGCCAGCGGGTTTTGAGCCAGCGGGCGTCGTAGGTTCCCATGTTTTTCATGCGGCAGGGCCATGCGCCGAGAGGCAGGGGACAGGCGGGCGCGCCGTGCGGCAGCGCGGGGTCTGAAATCTGCGGGTTCTTGCCGCCCAGCGGATTGCCCTCGGGATCGAAGGCCGTCTTTTCCCAGAGCAACGGCACCGGCGAGCCGTCGGGCGATGCCGCGACCAGAAAGCGGCGGCGACTCCGCCCAACGCGGATTTCGACGACCGCGCCTTCCCGCGCGCGGGGCGTGACGACGCCCGCCAGCAGCCATTCCGCTTCCTGCTTGGGAATGCCGACATCAAGACGGCAGCCCGAAGGCAGGGCCTGCATGGCGGCGGTCAGCGCCGCATCGGCGGCCAGCACGCCGCCCGTGCGCATATCGAGGCCCAGAAGCACGCTGAAGGCATGATGCGGCGCGCCGCGCCAGTCCAGCGGCTGTGTGGCGCAGAACAGGGTGTCCGGTTTCTGTATGTCCATGTCGTTCTCCCCTGTTACTTCGTCGCCCGCCAGTGTATGACGACGTCCGCCCGTTTTGCCGTGCTGCCGAGATAGAAGCCGGGGCGGCTGTTCAGTCCCAGGGCCGTGGGCCGCGCCGGAGCGCTCGTCGGATGCAGCACGAGATCGAATTCCAGCGAATGCTGCACAAACTCCCGCACATGGGCGCGAATGCGCGCATACCATGCGCCGTCGTGCAGAAAATCCACAATATCGTCGGGGTGTACGGCGTCCAGATGGATGCGGAAGCGTCCTGTGCTGTCGCGGACTTCGCTGCCGATGACGGCATCCTCGCCCAGCGAGGCGTTGCCCGCGCCAAGACGGCAGCGCTGCGCCGGAGCAATGGCAACGCGCCGTTCCACGCATTCTTCCACACGCACGTCGCGGCGCTGGAGCAGATAGCCCAGAGAGCGTTGCAGGCGCAGGGCCGAGCGGTTGCGGCAGACAAACAGCTCCGTCAGGGCCACGGGGGGCAGGCTGTCGTCGTGATCCGGGTGTCCCGTGAGGCAGAACAGCAGATGCGCCGCCCGGCTGTCGCCGCTTTCCAGCAGGCGGCGGGGGAGACGGTTCTGCCGTTCGGCATCGTAGAGCAGATGATAGAAATGGTTGTTGATGATGTCGAGAAAGTCGCGGGTCAGACTGTCGTCATTGCGCGCTTCTTCGAGCAGTTCCTCCGTGTAGAAGGTCGGCAGCGGCCCCATGGTGCCGTACAGGCCCAGCAGCGTTGTGGTGAGCCGCCAGGCCGGGGACGGGCTGTCGGGGGTGTCGGGGGCCTGCACGTCCGTGATGTCCGCCGCGGGAAAGGCCAGCGACAGATGCGGACACACAAGGACGTTCCGCGCAAAGGGCGGCTGCGAGTCGCCCGCGTCGGCGTGGGCGCGTTCCAGCAGGCGCAGGGCCTGCCCCAGCGTCATGTGCCGCGCGCGTTCGCGCAGCAGGGTCGTCAGATCAGCGGGCGTGTGCCCAGACGGGGCGTCCATGACCAGCTCTCGTTTTCGTTTGCCAGCGCCACGTGCAGCTGGGTGTAGTTGTTGAGGAGGGAAAATTCCGAAAGCAGCATGTCCAGCGCGCTGCAGAACAGATAGGCGTCGCCGTGGGAAATAAAGGCCTCGCGGTTCAGCGTCAGGAGCAGTTTGTGGCCGCGCAGCAGACGCCCGCGAAAGAGGCGTTCGTCGGGCAGGGAGCGAAAGTCGAGAATGGCCTCGCAGCGGCGGCGGTGCGCCGCGGCCAGTTCCGGCGCGACTTCCGGCGGCGGCAGGTAGAGCGAGAGCAGCTCGCGCAGGGCGCGCGGCGACGCCAGCGACAGCAGATTTGCGTTGATGTGTCCCACAAAGCGCCAGAGCAGGGCCTCGTCGGCGGGACGCGGCAGGGTCGGCGTCGGCGCGAGAATATTGCTGAACGTCGCCATGCCGGGGGAGCTGTCCGTAGGTTCGCAGATGTCGCCCACCTGAAGCCGCGACGGCTGACTGACATTGCAGCAGCGCAGCTGCAGGGCCAGCGTGAAGGACTCCGTATTCATGGCGGCATTACGGCGATACAGCGGCATGATCAGATGTTCCGTCTGGCCGGAAACCGGGGAAACGCGGAAGCGGAGCTGATAAAGTCCGCCTTCGTGCTGCGGATCGCAGGCCTCGAACGGTTTGAAGTCCTCCATGCGGCCGCCGGGGAAAAGCGCGGTGGCCCGTTCCGCCGACAGAATGTCGAGCGTGCGGCGCACGCCGTCCTGGGGGCGCAGGGGGTATTCCTCCTGCGTATGATCAACGTTGACGGGTTCGGAAGGCACGCTGCAGATGTTGCTGGCCGGGAAGACGTTGAGCCGGAAGGCGTCGTCCCGGAAGGTCACGTCGCGCACGGCCTCGCCCTGAAGATGAAAGCGCAGTTCGTACTCGGATGCCTCGGGCAGGGAACAGCGATCCAGACCGTGCAAATAAAAGAAAAGCAGCTGCTGCGGTTGCAGGAAGTAGCGTTGCAGCATCATGTAGGAGCGGGCAAGACCGCGACCGGCGGCAAGGCGGCCGTCATGGGGAGGCACGGTCCCCGGTTGCAGGGCCGAAAGGGGCAGGGGAAAGGCCCGCTGTCCGACAACGACTTCCAGTCGGCGCAGTCCCCGGCGCAGCGCGTAATAGTGGCGTCCGGCCTCGGCATAGGGGGCGGCCAGATGCAGACGCAGGGGCGTCCGGCGCAGGGCCGGCAGGGGAAAGGGGCTGGACAGATGCAGGCCGAGCGTCGCCGAAAGATCATTGCGACGTTCAAAGTCTGTGCGAAGGATGTGCAGAGGCAGCAGCGCGGCGTCCGCATCCAGCGTATAGATGCAGGAAACGCCGTTGACCGGCCGGGAAGCCAGTTCCGTCCCCCGGCGCAGCGTGAGGATTTCCCGCAGATCCGGCCGGGGCGTGAAGGCCATAAGCGTTGTGGACGGCGCAGGCAGGACGGCATGGGGAAAGGTCAGGCGCAGCAGTATCTGCAACAGCTCCGGGGCCGTCTGATCCAGACGACGCCGGATGCGGCCGCAGAGGTAGGCGACGCCTTCGAGAATGCGTTCCACATCCGGGTCCGCGCCGGGCTGCATCATGGGGGCCAGCGCCGGATAGCGCCGCCCGAAGTCCTGCGCATCCTCGCGCAGGATGGCAAGTTCCCGCTGGTAATAGTCGTCCATGGTTTGTGCTCAGAAGTAGTTGTCCTGTTGTTCCTGCCGTGCCCGCTCGCGGGCGGCGGCCGTCTCCTCAAGGCGGCGCACGTCGTCCTGCCGCAGGGCGTCGGCGCGGCGCAGCGCCTGCGGATCTTCCAGACGCAGGCGGGCCGTGCCGCGCGTGTTGGTCATGGTCAGCCGCCCGTCGGCAAAGTCCCGCGCATAGTTGCCGTAGCGCGGCCCCACGGGATCGCCTTCGCGCTGGCGCGCGCCCAGCTGAAAGCGTTCTCTGGCGGCCTTGTAGAAGCGCTCCCCTGCCTGTCCTTCAATATCCAGCCGGGCCACGCGCCGTTCCGGGCCGCAGAGCCAGACGTCGGCCCGCGGCATGGGCGCGTCTTTCGCGGTCTGCTCGAAATGCTCCACAATGCAGCCCTCGCTGTTCGTCATGGCGCGGGAGACATACCCGGCCGCGCGCAGCCGGGCGCGCGTCGCCGTGGCGCCGTCCCCCGGCCGGATGCCGAAGACGGCGGGCAACGGCGGGGGCGCTTCCGGGGCGGCCGCCGTGGCGGAGGCGGTCGCCAGCCCGGCAAGGAGGAGGAGCGGGCCGTACAAAAGAAGACGGGTGCGCATGGCGCTACTCCTGTTCCCCCTTTTCTTCCTGCAATTTTTCCAGCGCGGCAATGCGATCCTGCAAATCCTCCGCAGCTTCCTTGGTGAAGAGCTGTGTCATATCCGTTTGCAGTTTGTTCCGCAGGTCTTCCAGTTTCCTGCTGAGCTCGTCATTGTTGATGGTCGCCCTGGCTCCGGTGATCTTGATCGCGCCTCCGCCGATATCCAGCACGCCGTTTTCCGTGCCGACAATTTTGTTGTCGGAAATTTGCACCTTGCCAATGTCGATGGTCGTGCCCTCAAGGCGGATCTTGCCATTGGGGAGACAGGCGACGGTCGCTGCGTTATTCATGCTCATCTGGGCGTGCTGCTGATTCAGACCGATGACGGACTGCCCCTGTTCCAGAGTCAGCCCGTCGGACCTCATGGACAGGGATGCGTCATAGTTCGCGTTATTCTGCTGCTGCCTGCACCCCAGCGTAAGCAGTGCGGGCGAAAAGTTGGCTTCCGTGCAGGGAGTGTCGGCGCTCGTATTCTGACTTCTCAGGCGGATTTGTCCGTCCCTGTGCGAAGTGGAAAGGAACAGGCTGGGGGCGCCGGCCTGATGCGTCTGCATGACGATGGAACCGCTGCCGCCCTTCAGAAGCAGTTCCTTGTCGCCGCGGATGACGGCGTTTTCTTCGCTGCGCTGATAGGACCAGCGATTGCGCCTGAACTCCAGTTCCGTGGTATCGGCAAGGAAGGTTGCGCCTTTGCGGATATAGGATTTGTCCACGATATTGGGAGAGACTTTATATATCCATCGGTACGCGTCAATTTCCTTCATGAAATCTGTGGCGTGCTTGTTGACGTTGACTTCGACCCCCCATGCGTTTGCTGTGTCCATTTTATTTTGCAGCGGCTTCTGGTATGGCTTGAGGATACCGATATCCTTGGACATATCCTGCTGCCGGAAGGGGATATATTCACCGAGGGCCTCTCTTGTTGTGGCTCTGTCAGGCTGGGGCAGATCGCGCGTATTGCGCAGGATGCCCCGCTGGGAATGCATGGCAATGGAATCCTGCGCCGTCATGGTGATGTTGCGATCCCTGGCGCGCAGCAGAATACCGCCCAGCCTGTTGTTTTTCGTAAAGTGGTAGCTCCTGAAAAAGAGGATGAGCGAGACTATTTCGGGCAGCAGGGAAGTAGCCGTGCTGACGGCATAGGAACGGCCGCTTTTCTGTTTCTTGTTCTTGTAGTAGGCAAGACTGTCTGCATTTTTGCCGCAACAGGCGAGCCAGGTCGAATCCAGCCTGGTAAGGATTTCTTCAAATTTTTCTTTTTGTTGTGTGTTCTTCTGCGTGGCAGTCTCCTGCTCGCAGGCATTTTTCTGCGCCGCCGCCAGTGTTGTTGCGGCGTTGTCCAGCAGCGTTTTGGCATTCTGCGCTGCTGTTTCTCCATATATCGAGATATTTTTGTTTATATTTTCGTACAGTTTTTTTGCATTCTGATAGGCTGTTTCCGCCGCGTAAAGTTCTTTTTGTGCCTGCTCAACGGCGGAATTGGGGAGGGCGGCAATGGCGTTGGAGAGATCAAGCCTGACTTCAGCATAGTAGGAGCAGGGCTCTGTGAGAAGAAATTGGGGCTTCTCGTACTTCGCGTAGGTTTCTTTATTAAAATTGTAGAGTGCCGTGGCCGCGTCTTCCAGCGCGGCCTTATAGGCCAGGTCGGGATCGGTGCCTTCCACTTCCGTGCCTACGGCAATACTGTCGAAAGTCACGCCGGTAAGACGGCCCGCAAAGTACGGGATCACCGCGGAGAGCATGTCGCCTGTGGAAGGCGCGACCTGCAGCAGGGATTTGGCCATGTCTTCCTGCGCCAGTATGGCGCCGCCATAGGCCAGCCCGGGAGTTCCAAGCCCCACAATCGTATCGCCGACGAAATTCGCAATGGCTGAAAGGATTTTGGCCGATGCCGTTCCCCAGTCCAGGCCGTTCTGGACTGCCGCGTCGCTGCTGTGCGAGGAAAGTGTGTCCGTAACAGCCCCCGCAGCGTCGGCCAGCGCTGCGCAGAATGCCGGCCAGTAGGCGTTTTTGTCGAAGCGGAACGCGCCGCTGCTGACCTTGAAGCCGCTGATCTGGGAGAGACCGAAGCCTGCCATCTGCGTGCTGGCCGCGCCGGCCGCCTGCGTAATGTGCGCCGCATCAAGCAGGGCGCTTTCCGTGGAGCCCGCCGCCACGGTCAGACCGCTGCCCGCAGCCGTCGCAAGGGAAATGCCCTGCTTGTTGTCCGTGTCGTTGATGGTAATCTGATTGCCGCCGGGCGTGCGCAGGCCCTGAAAGTTCGCATTGCCCGATCCTGATATGGAGCCGGTTTCGCCGTTGGCCAGCGCGCCCGCAATGACCGGCAGATCCGGGTTGCCGTCCACAAAGGACACCAGCACTTCCGTACCGGGCAGCAGGGGCAGACTCAGGCCGCTGTCCTTGCCGACCTGCGGCTGGGCGCGCCTGATCCAGCAGCTGACATTGCCGCCCGTCCTGCCGGAAAGATCAAAGGGAAAGAGCAGTTTGTAGCGCCCGTGTTCGTCCATTTCCGCCCGTGCGCCGGAGCCGTCCCCGGCCACAAAGGCGCGCAGCACTCCGGGAATATGGGTGCGCGGGGCCGTGCGCGCCGGGCGATAGGGCACGTCGGCTTCCATGCAGGTAAAGGAATTGCGATAGTAAAGGCGCTCGTCGGCGTCGCGCAGGGGGATGCCCAGACCGAGGGTCAGGTAGGCGTCCTGACGGCCCTCGTGGGTGATTTCCGTCACCAGATAGTCGCGATTGAAGGCGGGGCTGTAGTGCCTGTCCAGCCGGAAAATCCGGCCCGGCCGCAGCGTGGGCGCGGAACTTGCGCCGTGGAACAGACGCCCCCGGCAGCGCAGCTCCTGTGCGCGGATGGTCGCCAGCCGCGCCGCGTCGGCGTCGTTGTCCACATATTCGTTGCTCAGGTACACGTCGCCAAGGCCGTTGACGTCCACGTCGGCCATGCCGACCACGGGCTTGTTGGGATTGCGCCAGTCGTAGCTGCGCAGCACCACCCGGCGCGGCAGGGGCGTCTGCGCCAGAGAAAAGGATACGATGATTTCTTCCCGGCGGTCGCCTTCCAGACCGGACGCGGGCGCATAGAAGAGCGTCGGCGCGGCTCCGGCATCGTGCGACTGCGGCGCATCGGCAAAGATGACCTTGTCCGCGCCGTCCTTTTCCTCAAAATAGAAATAGGCCCCCTGTTCCTCCATGCGCCAGCAG
>DXFI01000067.1 GCA_019114565.1 Candidatus Desulfovibrio intestinigallinarum
GTGAGCGGGCGCGATGTGCCCGGAAATGCGGGAGGGCTTTACGTGTCACCGGGGGACGGCGGGGCTGCGGAAAGCGACAGAGCAACCGGGATGCCGGGCCTGCCGGAATAAAGCGCGCTGGGGGAGGGTGAGGGGGAGCACGAGGGGGAGAGGGATTACGGGAACGCCTTTCCTCTGGAAAGGCTGGGCCTCTCGCGCAAGCAGAGGGGGTCCCTCTCTCCCTCGTAAAAAGCCATCCCCAGACCTCGCGCCTTCAACCGCAAAACCGCAACAGTAACACAGCAACAAAACCGCAACGGGGCAACTATGGCGGCAATACAGACAAGCGTGCGCTACGAGGCGGACGGGCAGACGGCCCTGTGGCCGGTACCATTTCCGTTTGGCGCTTCGGGCGACATCGGGGTGAAGATCGTCGGCGCGGACGGCCGGGAAAAGCGCCTGACGGAAGGGGCGGACTATGTGCTGTCGGGCGCGTGCGTGCTGGCGGTGATACCGGCGGGCAACGCCGTGGTGATCTGGCTGGACGCGCCCGTTGAGGAGGCGCTGGCGGCGGCGCGGCGTCAGGCGGCGACGGGCCCGGCATACGCTGGCCCGGCGTATGCCGGAGCAGCGGCACTGACAATGGCAACGACGGCGGCAACGACGGAAACGGCACAGACCGTGCCGACGCAGACGACGTCGGGAGCGGGCGAGGCGGCGCTGGTTTCGGAACTGAGCGACTTGCGAACGCAGCTTGCGGCATTGCGGGAAGAGCGGGAAACGGCGCTCGCGGCGGCGCGCGCGGCACAGGCGGATGCTCAGGTGCGGCGGCTGACGGACGAGGGCGCGGCGGGCGTGGCGCGACTGGCCGAGGAAGCGGCAACGCGCATTGCGGAACTGGAAAGCACGGCGGCAAGCCTGAGCGCGGCCCTGCGGGAACAGGCGGCGCAGATAACGCGGGAGCGCGCGGCGCTGGCCGAGGCGCAGGGGCGGCTGGAAGCGGCCCTGAACCCGGCGCGGGAAAGCCTTTCGGCGCTGGATGCGGGCGTGAGCGCGGCGCAGCGGGAGGCGCTGACCCTGCAAACGCTTACGGCGGAGGGCCGCGACGCCACAGAGGATGCAGCCGCGGCGGCCGAGGCGGCCCGCAAGGGTGCGGAAAGCGCGCAGCGCGGCGCGGAAGCGGCCCGTCAGGGCGCGGAGAATGCGCGGGATTTGGCGGAGGCCTCTTTTCGGGCCGCCGAAGTGACGGCGGACAAAGTGGCGGGCGAACGGGCCCGCGCGGAGCAGGCCGCAGGCGCGTCCGCGGATTCGGAAGGCGACGCGGCAGTCTGGGCGGATGCGGCGGCGGAAAGCGCGGAACAGGCCTTCGGGTCCGCGCAGTGCGCGTGGCGGGCCGCCTGGCAGGCGAGCGTGGCGGCGCAGCCGGAGCGCCCGGGCCTGGCAGCCTTTGCCGCGACGGAGGAAATTCTGAGCGCGCTGTCGGGCGCGTATTTTCTCAATCCTCATGTGCGACGCGGCCCGGCGGTGTTCACGGGCCTGTGGCCGCTGTCGGATATGGCCCGCGACGGCGGCTGGGACGGCGTGTTCTTTCTGGGGCCGCCCTATCCCGACGTGCCGACCCCGCCGCCCGCGCCGCCCTGCGCACCGCCCGTCAGACCCGACGGCCCCGGCGGTGAAGACGGCGCGGAGCGGAATCCGTCCGGCGTCTGGGGGCCGTGCGGCGCGGGGTAGAGCGTTTCAGCGTTGAAAAAGGTGAAACGCGAGGCCGTACGGTTTGAAGCGCAATGCGTTTCAAACTGAAAATGTTCAAGGAGTTCACGCATGAGCAACGCCAATCTGACGACAGGGCTTGCGGCGGCGGAAAGCGCCGTGGAGGAAATGCGGCAGGCGGGCTTTGTCGAAGTGCCCACGGTCTTTTCGCAGACCTCGGGCGGCGGCAGGTACATTCTTTTTCCCCGCACTGTGGCCGCCAATGTGGACATGGGCGACGGCAGCAGCGCGCTTGAGCGCATCCGGCTGCTTGAGCGCGGCCTTGCCGCCAATACCACGACAACCGTTGTGGAAACCATTGCGGAACGCGATCTCATTACGGGCAAAATTCCCGGCGACAGATGCTACGTCATTGACGCCACGGACGACCCCGGCGTGGAGAAGGGCGGGGCCGGCTATATCTGGATGCCCGCGCAGGGGGACGGGGCGTCGTACTGGCGCAAGATCACAGAGGAAGAAAGTCAGGATGTGATCCTGCAATGGGAGAACATCTCCGGCAGGCCGGAGCAGCCGGCGGCCGGAATCGACAAGGCCGCCCTGCTGGCGCACGCGCACGACAACAAATGCGTGCTGGACAGTCTGGACAGGGACGAAAGCGGCCGTCTGACCATCGGCGGGCAGCCGGTGGACGACGGCGGCCGGGATACCGTTACCGCCGCCAGCCTCGGCGAGGATATTCCCGCGATGCTGCGGGATGGCGGACTGCTGATTCTCATCCAGGAAGAGGAGTAACGTATGGCGATTTCCGTGGAAGTAAAGAACGGCCGGCTTCATATTCGCGACGGCGAAAAGCTCTACCGGCTGAACCCTGAAAGCGTCGGCATGCAGATCAAGCTGACCGCGCGAAACGGCGTCGAGCAGGCGAACGTGCAGGCCGAACTGGAAGCCATTCATACGCGGCTTGAGATTGTGGACGCCTTTGCCCGGCGCACGAGCTGGCGCGGAGCGGTCAATGCCGAAGGGGACATCCCGACTACTTATGAAGCCGGGGATCGCTGGGTGGTGACCACGCCGGGCGTCTACAAGGGGCAGACGCTGGAGGCGGGCGAAATCATTGTGGCCATTACGAGCCGTCAGGGCAGCGGCAATCAGAACAGCGACTTCACGTTCGTGCAGTACAATCTGAACGGCGCCGTGACCGGCCCGGCATCCGCCGTTGACGGCAATATTGCCTGCTTTGATCAGACGACCGGCAAGGTGGTGAAGGATTCCGGCCTGAAGACGGCCGATGTGCTGGCCGCGGTGGAGTCGGGCCGGAAGGTCTGGAGCAGGGCGGCGACCGCCGTGCCGGACGTCATGCCGGAAGATTTGCATGACGGCGGCCTGCTGATCGTGGACGCCGCTTTCGGCGAGTAGCGGCGGACAGCAGGGATACTCAAGCAGAAGCAGCGGCCCGGGCATGCCGGGCCGCTGCGGGGAGACAGCTATGGCGGAACTCTACATCAGGGGAAAGGACGGACGCCCCCGGCTCGTCGGCAGTACCGCCGACCCGCAGCTGCCCGGGCGTATGGCCGCGCTGGAAGAGCGCATGGAGGTTCTTGAAAGCGCGCCCGGCGGCGTTCCTCTTTCCGATGCCGTGGACAGCGCATCCAGCACCACGGCGGCCACGTCCAGAGCGGTCAAAACCGCCTATGACGCGGGCGTTGCGGCGGCCGCGGCGGCGGATACGGCACAGGACACGGCCAACGCCGCAAAGACGGCGGCAACGTCCGCGTCAGGCGCCGCGCAGAAGGCGCAGGAGGCCGCGGAAACGGCTCAGGCTGCGGCCAGTGCCGCGAAGACGGCGGCAGATACCGCACAGACGGCAGCCACGGCTGCCCAGACAAAAGCAAACAGCGCCTACACCGAGGCCACGAAGGCGGCAAGCACAACCGTTGTCGGACGGGTGAAGCTGTCCGATGCCGTCAACAGCGCCGTCAGCACGACGGCGGCCACATCCAAAGCAGCCAAGACGGCCTATGACAAAGCGGTTGCGGCGACCTTTCCCGCAGGGACGAAACTGCTGTTTCATCAGGCGGCCGCCCCCACCGGCTGGACGAAGCAGACGACCGTGAATGACGCGACCCTGCGCGTGGTGTCCGGCACGACCGGCGGCGGCACGGGCGGGAGCGTGGCGTTCAGCACGCTGTTTGCCGCGGGGAAGACCGTGACGCTTTCCGGCAATGTGGGAGCAACAACTTTGACAACCGCACAGATGCCGAAGCATGGACATACGCTTAATAAAAGGCCGGGCTATTCAACCGTGACGGATGTTGCCCGTGTCGCTTCCGGCTACCCGACTAGCGGCAGCCCGTATACCAATACAACAGACATTGCCAATACAGGCGGTAGTACATCCCACACCCACACCCTTTCCGGCAAGGCCACCATTGCGCTGAACGTCAAATACACCGACGTCATCATCTGCGCCAAAGCCTGACAGGAGCCGTCGCAATGAATTGTCCTTTCCGTAACTTTGAGGACTGCCCCGAACACAGCAAGAAGGGCGGCTGCGCCTTCTGGCTGTCCTACGCGGCAAACCGGCAGAACGTCGAGGCGCAGGTCGAGGGCTGCGCCGTTACCCTGACCCCGCTGCTGCTCCTCGAAAACGCAAACAATCTCGGGGCCGTGGCCGGAGAAATCAGCAAGGTCGGCGCAGAGGTGAGCGCCGGGCGCTGCGAATCCGTCAAAAATGGTGAAGCGACGCGGATGCAGCTCCTTGCCCTCGCGTCCGGGCAGCATCGGCTTGTGCAGCCCGACTATGCCGCAACCCTGCAACTGGAAGCCGCGCAGGCCAAGGAGTAGCGCATGCCTGTTGTTACCGTTGTACCAAAAGATCGTCTGATTATCGTTGACGGCGTCGCCCTCAATTTCGTTTTCGATGCTCCCGAAACCATGCACGCTCTGCAATGGGACGGGCAGCGCGGGCATATTGAATGGGAAGACGACGACAACTGGCCTCTGGAAGCGGAAGCCTACAATGATGAAGTGGCCCCCTACGTGGCCTTGTGGCAGGCCGAGAAGGCCCTCCGGGACAAGGCCGCCGCCGAGGCCGCCGAAGAATACAACTCTCTTGCCAGTACGAAAGCCCGCAAGCTCGCGGAAATCAACGCGGCCTGTGATGCCGCCCTTGCCTCCCTCACGGCGGACTATCCCGAGTCCGAACTGCTGACCTTTGACAAGCAGGAAGCCGAAGCGCGCGCCCTGCTGGCCGACCCCGAAGCGGTCACGCCCTTTCTGACGCCTCTTGCCGCGGCGCGCGGCATGGAAACCGAAGAACTGGCGCGCAAGGTCATTGCCAAGGCCGACGCCTTCACCACGGCATCCGGCCATGTCATCGGCCTGCGCCAGAAAGACGAGGACAGGCTCAAGGCCGCGCAGTCCGTCGAGGACGTGGCCGTCATCGTGCCGGAATACCGTCTGCCGGAGGCCGGATAATGGCTTATGCGCGCAACATCCTTATAGCCGTTGATCAGCTCTGCAACACCGTCGTCGGCGGCTGGCCGGACGAAACCCTCTCCAGCCGGGCGTGGCGCTGGAGCCGGGACAACGTGCGGCACTGGCCGCGCATCTGCATTGACGTCCTGTTTTTCTGGGACAGGGACAGAACCACAGGGCGGCGGCACTGCGAG
>DXFI01000068.1 GCA_019114565.1 Candidatus Desulfovibrio intestinigallinarum
GTTTCCCTTCCCCCCAAGCCCCTCATCCCTTCCCCAGCGCGCTTTTGCGGAGGAAGAGTCCGAGACGCGAGGCGAGGCGACCCCGCCCCAAAGACAAGTAAAGTGTGGGAAGTTTTTCCTTATCAAGTTGAAAATACTTGAAAAATCTGTGTTAACAGACTTTGAGAGAACGTATCCGGAACGCGCAAATGATGCGCCGGACTCGTTAGTCGATGGGATGACCGGCGGCCCGGTATTCGTTGAGCTTGTTGCGCAGGGTGCGGACGGATATGCCCAGCAGTTCGGCAGCCTGGGTGCGGTTGCCTGCCGTGGCTTCCAGGCCCTTGATGATCATGAGGCGCTCCATCTCGTGGAGCGGGATGACGGAGCCGGCAAAAGCGCCGGCCGCCGGAGCCTGTCCACCGGCGGTGGACGGGGCGGCCGCGGCGGGAAGCGTGGCGGGCTCCGCCGCCTCGGGCGAGGCTTCGCCGCCGGTCGGCGCAAGAGCCGGTCTTTCCGGCTGTACGCCGTCTTCCCCGGTCTCTTCGAAGATCGGCCAGCTGTCCTCTTCCAGCAGGAAGTGGCAGGGCTCTATGGGACGGCCGTTGGCCAGCAGCACGGCGCGTTCCATGAGGTTCTGCAATTCACGCACATTGCCGGGGAAGTCATAGGTGGACAGCCAGTCTATGGCCGCCTCGGAAAGGGAGGTGGGCGGCAGCTGGTATTCCCGCACGTACATGTCCATGAAGAAGCGGGCCAGCTCCAGCACGTCGTCGCCGCGTTCCCGCAGCGAAGGCAGACGCAGGGGGATGACGTTCAGGCGGAAATAGAGGTCCTGGCGGAATTTCCCCTGCTTGACCCAGTCCTCAAGATTTCGGTTGGTGGTTGCGAGGACGCGCACATCCACATGGACGGTCTCCGTGCCGCCCACGCGGTCGACTTCGTTCTCCTGCAGCACGCGCAGGAGCTTGGCCTGAAGGGCCAGATCCATCTCGGAGATTTCGTCCAGCAGGATGGTCCCGCCGTCCGCCAGTTCGAACTTGCCCAGCTTGCGGGAAATGGCTCCGGTAAAAGCTCCCTTTTCATGGCCGAAAAGTTCGCTCTCCAGCAGATGTTCCGGCAGGGCCGCGCAGTTGACCGCCACGAAGGGCCCGCGGGCGCGCTTGCTCATGGCGTGCAGATAGCGGGCGAACATTTCCTTACCGGTGCCGGATTCGCCGGAAATGAGCACCGTGGCCCGCGAGCCGGCGACCTGACGCGCCAGCTTGAGGACGCGCGCGATGGCCGGATTATGTCCCACGATGCGCGGGCCGCTCCCCTGTTCGGCATATTGCGGCTTGTGGCCGCCCAGCGTGCTGCTGGCCGGTACGGGCGTGGAGCGCTGCGGCGCACGGGCCACCGCCTGGATGCGCTCCACATCGAGCGGCTCCAGCCAGTAATCCTTGGCCCCGAGGTGCATGAGGCGTTCAGCTTCCTGAGGGCTGCCCTTGTCGGTGATGACGATGACCGGCGGGAACTGCGGATCGTCCGCCCCCACGGCCAGCAGATCCTCGACCTTGAAGCCCGGCAGGCTCGGGCGGGCAAAAATGATGTCCGGCCCCGACTTGCGGATAAAAACCGAGGCGCCCTTGAGATTTTCCGCAATGCCCAGCTCAAAGCCGGCATCGCGCAAGGGTGGAAAAATGGCCGTGATGGCCTGCGCCGGAGCAAGGAACAGCAAACGCCGCGTCGACATAACCAAGGGTATGTAACCCGTTGCGTCATACTTTGCAACACGGCAAACCTGTCCGGGGGTGACATTGGAGGCGTATTTCCGTACAAAAAAGCGCATGGAACAGCAGCATCTCGAACAGCTTCTCTCTGCCGTGGCCGCGGGGGACCTCAGTCCGTCCCTGGCCGCCCGGCAGCTTGCCCAGTCCACTCTTGAAGACAGTCTGAGCGGCCTCACCCTCGACACGCAGCGGGCCATGCGTACCGGCCTTGGCGAAGTGGTCTTCGCCCAGAACAAAAGCCATGAGGCCCTGCTCGGCGCGGTGTCCGGCCTGCATCAGGACGGCAGCCCCGTCCTCGCCACCCGCGTCAGCGCGGAGCAGGGAGAACTGCTGACCGGCGCGTTCCCGCAGGGCCGCTACTGGCCCATGACCCGCCTTTTCCTCCTGCCGCAGCGTCTGCCGGATGGAAGCAGCGCCGCCCCGCTGGAACTTGGCCCCCCCTGGCCGCAACAAGGGGACATCCTGGTCGTCACGGCCGGGGCCGCCGACATCCCCGTAGCCGCCGAAGCCTACGGCGCACTGCGTTTCTGGGGGCGGAACTGCGGCCTGATCTCGGATGTGGGCGTGGCCGGTCTGCACCGCCTCGCTCCCCATCTCCCCGCGCTGCGGGCCGCCCGCTGCGTCATCGCCGTTGCAGGCATGGAGGGGGCCCTGCCCTCTGTGCTGGCCGGCCTGCTCAGCTGCCCGCTGCTGGCCGTCCCCACCTCGGTGGGTTACGGCGTCGGGGCCGGCGGCAGAGCGGCGCTCTCCACCATGTTGTGTTCCTGCGTGCCCGGCGTGGCCGTGGTGAACATCGACAATGGTTTCGGCGCGGCCGCCTTTGCCGCCAAGATGGTGCCGCCCGCCGCCAATGACGGAACGTCCGCCGGATAAGCAGCCATCTCCGCATCTTCCCGCCCCGTCAGCCAACAGGCTGCCGGGGCTTTCTTTTTGTCCCGCCGCCTGGGCCTGTTCACATATTCGCTGTGTGTTTGTGGGGGAAGGGAGCCCCTCGCCTCACGGGGGAGGGCCCAGCCTTTTCACAACGGAACGAGAAAAAGCGTTCTCGTCATCCTTCCCCCAAGCCCCCCATCCCTTCCTCAGCGCGCTTTTAGGGCGTTCCGTCTCCAGCAGCCGCGTTTTCCCGTTATCCCGTTCCCGCACGGCCCGTCCCCAAGCAAAAAGCAACAGCTTACGCACGGGATGATGTTAAAAAAAAAATTATTATTTCATCATATTATATAAATTACGAACATAGATTCTCCCCGGATGTCCGCCCTGCGGCTCCGTCTGCTCCGTCATCTTATGGGCGCTCCGCCTTCCAAACCACTGCCGGCCGCTACACGAACGCGGACACTTCCCTTTCCCGGCCGCCCCGACACGCCGCGCAACGCCCTGGTTATTTCCATTATTTTTCTCATGATTTCCATATGTTCCATGTGTTATACACAAAAGTTCATCACACGTTGCGCACATCCTGAAAGGACCTCTTTCTGGACGATTTTCCGTTGCGGGGATGCCGCAAAGCAGTGGGCAACTCTTCTGCGCACATTTTTTGAACATCCACAAAAAATTATGAAAATCCATAAGGATAGATATTTTTTCATCAAAGATGACATGCTGTTTTCCACAAAAAGAACAAAATCGATCCTCTCTTTACGCACACATTACGCACATAAAAAAATAATATAAAAACAAATGATTAGATTATTCTTCACAAAAGTGTCCCATTACTCGCGCTCCATTGAAGAACAAAGAGAACAGAAAGCCATTCTAAAAAAACAAAAACGTTGCCAAAGCGCACTGGGGAAAGGTGGCAGACTTGAAGGGAACCTCACGGGCATCGACAGCAGAGCGCGACCAAAAGGCGGCCCAAAGGGCCGTGCCCGTTAGGCGACGCAGGAGCCTTACGGGCATCGACAGCAGAGCGCGACCGAAAGGAGGCCGCAACGCGGCGGCAGAGAAAAGAAAAAGGAAGAGAGGTGTTCCTCTCTTCCTCACGGATGATCAGGCGGATGGTCCAGCACGGCGCGGGGGATGCACAGGCTTGGGCAAAAAAGAGTTGTTCCTTTTAGAGCATTTTTTGTTTGAAACGCGTTACATCCCAAACCATGCGGCTTGTCGTTTCGTGAAAAAAACGCAACTTTTCCCCCGGATTGGGGAGGCGGCAGGAGTCCCCTTTACACACTGCGGAGAGCATCTACAGGCTACTGTCAGGACTAAAGATATCTTTCAGGATGGTAGATAGTGTCGTCAAATTATATTTGCCCATAAAGATATGCATCTAATTTGAACGGCGGCTAGAAAAGAAGCACTTCTTTTGGCATACCGTGTAGCAATACCCCGCCAACGCTTGAGGTGAAGAAATGCAT
>DXFI01000069.1 GCA_019114565.1 Candidatus Desulfovibrio intestinigallinarum
CGACCGAAGGCGGCCGCAGGCCGTGCCCGTTGCGACGAAGGAAGCTACGGGCATCGACAGCAGAGATGAGGGGTTTCCCTTCCCCCAACAAAAGTTAACGCTGCCGACGCCGCAAACGGCGCAGCACGGGCGCAAGAAGCGCGGGCGCGAGCCACGACACCAGCGGCAGGAACAGCGCGGCAAAGGCAAGCCCGCCGGCGGCGGCAGCCAGACAGGCGGCGACGAAGGGCGGCAGAGCCGCCACGCGCGGCAGGACGAGGGACTGACAGAAAGCGGCAAGCCCCGCAGCGGGCAGGGTGCAGAGCAGCACACGGCACAGCAGCGCCGGCAGGCCCGCAAAAACGGCCGTACCGTGACGCCGTATCCAGATACCGATGAGCCAGAGCACATAGGCCGCCACACTGACGCCGGAGACAAGGGCGATGGCCCACGGCCCGCGCGGCACGGCCCACCAGAAATAGAACGGCAGACAGCAGAGCGTCAGCACCGTACCGGTGACGGCGGGCGTCAGGGTGTCGCCGTGCGCGTAATAGCCGCGCACCAGCACCATGTAGAAAATCCAGCAGGGCGTGAAGGCCAGCATGAGCCGCAGCAGGGGCGCGGCGGCAAGGCTTTCTTCCGGGCCGAAACGGCCGCCCTGAAAGATGGCGCTCATGATGGGCAGGGCGGCCACAAGCATCCACCCGGCACAGGGAATAATAAGGCCCACGCTGGTTTTCAGAGCCGTGTTGAGAGTATTGGAAAAGCCCGCTTCATCCTTCTGCGCCAGCAGGGACACCAGAAAGGGATAGGATGCCACGGCGGCGGCCTGCCCCATAAGACCAATGGGAACCTGCGTGATCCGCTTGGAATAGTTGAGCAGACTTACCGCGCCCTCCCCTGCCATGCTGCCGAAAATACGGTAGAACTGCTCATCCAGATACACCACGGTCTGCCCGAGCATGAGCGGCAGCGTGGTCAGCAGAAAAACGCGCAGCAGGGGATGCCGCCACACGGCGCGCCAGTGGATACCCCCGCGGGAAGCCACCATCAAAGGCAGACAGAACGCGCCGAGAGCCGCGCCGATGGTGACGCCGATGCAATACCCGGCCATGCCCGCCCCCGGCCAGACCAGCGGCGTCAGCAGACCGCCCAGAATGATGCAGCCATTGTAAATCAGCGGCGAAAGCGCGGGCACGCTGAACTGCCGCCGCAGATAGAGCAGCGCCGTCACCACGGCCCCGCAGAGAAAAAAGACCTGCGCGGGCAGTACCAGCCGCATGAAAAAGGCCAGCCGCGCCCGCTGCACGGCATCAAAGCCGGGAGCAACAAGCCCGGCCAGCGGTTCGGCCAGCAGCATGGCCCCCAGCGTCAGCAGCAGCGAGCCTATGAGCATCCAGCGGAACATGGCGGAAAACAGCTGCCAGGCGTCGTCCTCGTTCTCGGCAAAGCGACGCGCCAGCAGCGGAATGGCCGTAATGGACATAAAGCCGCCCGCCAGCAGATGATTGATGATGTCCGGCACCACGAAGGCGGCGAAATACATGTCCGCTTCGCCGCCCGCGCCGAACTGCCACGAAATCACCTTGTCCCGGATCAGCCCCATAAAACGGGAAAGAATGGTGCTGGCCACCAGCAGCAGCGCCGCCGCGCCCATGCCCTGACGATGCGCAAGAAATCCCATCAGCGCCCCCCGCCGTCCCTGCGTCCCCGAAGGGCGCGGGCGGCCTTTCTTTCCGCCCTGCGGGCGCGTTTGGCTTCATCGCGGAGACTGCCGCGCGGCGTCCGCTCCCGAGAGGCCGCGCGCTTTCCGTGCGGCGTTTCCCTGCGGGCGGGTCCCCTGCTCCGGCCGCGCCGCCGGGGCAGCCGGCCGCCCTCCTCTCCGGCAGCGGCGGGCACAAGGCGAATCTCCAGCCGCCCGGGACGCACTTCCAGCAGGCGCACGTCCAGCGCCTGCCCCAGACGCCAGAAACCGCCGCCATGCACGGCGCTCAGAGTCTGACGCCGGGCGTCGTACTCGTACCAGTCCGGCCCCAGATCCTCCACGCGGATCATGCCTTCCACCGGCATGTCGGCCAGCTCCACAAACAGCCCGAATTCCATCAGGCCGGAAATCACGCCATGAAAGACCTCGCCTTCCCGGCCGCGCAGGGCCAGACAGGCCATACGGCGCGCCATTTCCCGCTCCGCATCCATGGCAGCCCGCTCCCGCCGGTTGAGACCGTCGGCCACGCGCTCCAGCCGCTGCCCCGCAGGCAGGGGGCCGGTATCCATGCCCAGCGCATTTTTCAGCACGCGATGCACCGTCAAATCCGCATAACGGCGAATGGGCGAGGTAAAATGGCAGTAGGCCTGCGACGCAAGGCCGAAGTGCCCTTCGTTGCGGGTCTGATACCGGGCCTGCGGCATGGCCCGCAGGCAGAGACGGTTGACCAGAAATTCCTGCTCCGTGCCCCGCGCCCGCAGCAGGGCCGTCCGCAGGCCTCCGGCATCGGCCGCCGTGCCCGCAGACGGCGCGGCCTCAAGCGCCGTGGCCCGCAGCGTATCAAAGAGGCTTTCCAGCCGCTCGGCATCGGGCAGCGGATGCACGCGGTACAGGAAGGGCGCGCTCTCCTCGCGCAGTGACTGTGGAAAATGCCCGTCATGCCGCGCCGCGGCAGGGGGCAGAATACGCCCGTCCGCCGCAAGCCGGCAGCGGCCCAGCCAGCGGGCAACGGCCTCGTTGGCGGCAATCATGAATTCCTCAATCATCCTGTGCGCATCATGCCGTTCCCGGCAACGCACGGACAGAAGGCGGCCTTCACCGTCCACCTCGTAGGCGGGTTCCGGCACGTCAAAATCCAGCGATCCCCGTTCCAGCCGGGCCTGTCGCAAAAGCTCGAACAAAGCGCGGGCGTCGTCCAGCATGCGCAGAACCTCGTCCCCGCGTTCCGCTGCCGCCAGCGCCGCGCGAGCGTCCGCATCCCTGCCCAGCACACAGGCTTTGACCTGCGTATAAGTCAGGCGCGCGGCGGAACGTATGACCACAGGCGCAAAGCGCGTCGCTCCGGGGCGTCCCTGCCGGTCAAAATGCACTTCCGCCAGCATGGCCAGCCGCGGCCGTCCCGGCACAAGGCTGCACAGGCCGTTGGAAAGCGCAAAAGGCAGCATGGGTTCCACAGACGTGGGGAAATACCACGAGTTGCCCCGCTCCCGCGCCTCGTCATCCAGCCCGGAACGCGGACGCACGTAATGGCTGACATCGGCAATGGCCACGCGCAGCAGCCAGCCGCCCGCCTCCGGCGTCACTTCCACAGCGTCGTCGAAATCCCGCGCATCCTCGCCGTCAATCGTCACCAGCACGGCGTCACGCAGATCTTCGCGGTCGCGCCAGTCCTCCGGCCCCGGTTCGCCGGGCAGCGCCTCGGCTTCGGCCAGCACGCGCGGCGGAAATTCCCTCGGCGTCTCGTGATTGCACTTGACCAGCTCTTCCTGCACGCGCACATCGTCTTCCCGACCCATGTGCGCCACCAGACGTCCCAGCCAGAGGCCCTCGTCAAGCGCATGTTCCGGCGCAATCACCAGCAGATCGCCCGTATGCGGCATTTCCTCGCCTTCCGGCACGGGAACACGTAAGCAAAAATTCAGACGTCCGTCCGCAGGCACGCACTCCAGCCAGCCGCCCCGACGCCGGGCCATGTGCGCGGGAATCTCCGTAAGGCCCCGCGCCTCGATGCCCGCAATGCGTCCTTCCTGCCGCATCCCGGGGCGACGCCGCCCGGCGGCGCACTGCACCGAAACAATATCCTGATGCCACGCGCCGCCGCTTGCGTACGCAGGAATGAAAATATCCTCGCCGCAGACGCGCCCCTGCGCATCCAGCGGCGTCACAAAGCCCCCGCCGCCATTGCGCAGCGCCGTATACCGCCCGCGCAGGATGGGCCCGCTGCTCTGTTGTTTGTCTTTTTTAAGAGTTCTTTTTTTCATGGCAAAACTATGATGGAGGAACAGAAAGGCGGAGAGATGGAAAGAATATTGAGGGGGGAGAGGGAAACCCTTTTGGAAAAGGGTTCTCCCTCTCCCCCTCAAACTCCCCCTCTCCCTTCCTCAAACTTTCGATTCGGTCGCTCCGCGTCGTCAGGGCACGCAGGTTTCCCTCCGGGTCATCGTCTCCCGGCGGGGCCGTATCAGAGCGGCTGTCTGGAGTCAGGCCGGACCATGAAAGCCATTGCCTTCTATCTGCCCCAGTTTCACGTCATCCCCGAAAACGAGGCCGTCTACGGCCCCGGCTTTACGGAATGGGACAATGTGCGCAATGCGCGCCCCCTCTTTCCCGGCCACCGGCAGCCCCGTGTCCCGCACAAGATGCTGGGCTACTACTCGCTGGAAAACAAGCGAACCCTCCTGTTGCAGCATCAGCTGGCCCGCGACTACGGCGTCAGCGCCTTCTGCTATTACTACTATAACTTCGGCGGACGTCGGCTGCTGGAAAAACCGCTGGACATCATTTGTCGCACCCCGGCCATCGAAAATGAATTCTGTCTCTGCTGGCCCCATGTAAGCTGGTGCGACAATCGCCGGAAAGAGCGGCCTGTCTTTCTGGAGCAGGATTATTCCGAGGACGCGGCCCGGCTGCTGGCGCGCGATCTGCTGCGCTACTTCAGGCATCCCCGCTATATCCGCATCGAGGGCAAGCCCTTCTTCCTGATCTTTGCCCCGGAACGCCACCCGAATATTGTTGCCTGCACCGCCATCCTGCGGGAAGAGGCCGCCCGCGCCGGGCTGTCCCTCTGCCTCGCCGGAGTGGAAGCCTACGGCCCCAGCGCGCCCCAGCGCTGGGGGCTGGATTTCATGGTGGAATTCGCGCCGAGCTGGGTCCCTCAAAGCATGCTCTCCGCCCCCGGCGAACAGCCCCGCCGCTACGACTATCAGTCCACAATCCGCTTCATGCTCTCCAAGCCGGTCCCCCCCTATACCCGCCTGCGCTGCGTCTTTCCCGGATGGGACAACACCCCCCGGCGCGGCGAATACGGCCTCGCCTGCACCGGCGAAAGCCCCGCCCTCTTCCGTCTGGCCCTCGAAGCCATGACTCTCTATACCCGCAAGGTACTCCCCCCCTCCCTGCACTACGTGTTCATCAACGCCTGGAACGAATGGGGCGAAGGCTGCTGCCTCGAACCCGATACCCACTACGGCCTGCGCTACCTCGAAGCCGTCCGCGACGTCATGGGCAAGGGCTGATTACGGCGTATGAATCTTGTTTGGGGGGAAGGAAACCCCCTTGGCTGGCGCGCAAGGTGGTTTCCT
>DXFI01000070.1 GCA_019114565.1 Candidatus Desulfovibrio intestinigallinarum
CCCCGCTTCGGCGGGGCTTTTTATTACCCTGTTTTTATTCATCTTTTTTCAAAAAAATCATTGCCCCATACCTGTATATGTGCTAAGATAAGCTGTAATCTCAATATGTTACAAAAAAGGGAGGCAGAGAGGCCACGCCACGGGCCGCCTCCTGAAGGAGAGCCGCACATGTACAACGCCACGTTTTATCCCACCCCCGCCCCGGTAGCGGAAAGAATGCTTGCCATGCTTGGCGAACCGGACTGGAGAAAGCTCCGTGTCCTTGAACCTTCCGCAGGGAAGGGCGATCTGGCCGACGCGCTGATTGCTTCCATGCGTGTCGCCATCTTGCCTGCGGGCCGCCAGTTTGCGCGCAGCGCCGCCGATCTGGCGGCGGCCGTTCACTGCATCGAACCCGATCCGGATTTGCAGGCAAGCCTGCGCGGTAAGGGCTATCACCTTGTCGCCCACGACTTCCTGACCTTCAGCCCCGAAGAACCCTACAATCTGATCATCATGAATCCGCCCTTTGCCGACGGCGACAGGCATGTTCTCCATGCCTGGGAGATTCTGGAGGAAGGGGACGTGCTGTCCCTGATCAATGCGGAAACCCTGCGCAATCCCTGTACGGAACGGCGCAGACTGCTTGCCCGTATCATTGAGGAGCATGGCAGGGTGGAATACTTCGGGGCCTGCTTCGAGGATGCCGAACGCAAGACCTCGGTGGAGGTTGCCTGCATCCATCTGCGCAAGAAGGGCAGGGCAAAGGTTCTTGATCTGTCGCCGGAAGATTTCGAGCAGGACCCGTATACGGACTTCAAGGCGGGGAAGGGGCTGGAAAGCGAAGTGGCCACGCGCAACATGACCGAGAATCTGGTGCGGGACTACAATCAGTGTCTGCAGAAATTCCGCGATGTCTCCGTCGGCCTGCGGGAGCTGGGCGTCTACATGCAGCGCATTTACGGCGCCGCCTCGTATGACATCGGCAAGGAGTTTGATAACGCGGCGAGTCTGCTGCTGCGCGGCGCGGGTGCGGAAACGTCGCAACAGGCCTGCCTGCTTTTTCAGCGTCAGCTCAGGACGCGGGCCTGGTCGCGCCTGTTCGAGCTGACCAGCCTTGGCGATCTCGTCAGCGAAGGAGTGCGCCGCACGCTGGACACGTTCGAGAAGGAGCAGCAGGGCATGGCCTTTTCGCGGGAAAACATCGGCGTGCTGCTGCGGACGCTGCTCCAGAGCCGGGACAACATCATGCGCGAGTGCATTGTGGAGGTTTTTGACAACCTGACTCTTTACCACAAGCAGAACCGCGTCCACGTCGAAGGCTGGAAGACCAACGACGCATGGAAGGTCAATCAACGCTTTATCCTGCCCGGCATCGTGAGCAGCTACGCTTGTTGCCATTATGATCTTAATTATTCCCGTCTGGGAATGCTGCGCGACATCGACCGGGCTATGGCCGCGCTGGAGGGCCGCCGCCCCGGCGACGTGGCCGTGACCATAGAGCAGGCCCTGCGGGAAGCCCTGAAAGGCGGCGGGGAGTGGAGCGGGGTGCTGCTGACAAGCACCTATTTCGAGATGCGGGCCTACTGCAAGGGCACCGTGCATTTCAAGTTCCGGGATCGCGGCCTCTGGGAACTCTTCAACCGCATTGCGGCCCGGGGCAAGAACTGGCTGCCGGATGACTACAAGGCGCGCGAAAAGGCGGAGCGGGCCCGCCATGCCCGCGCCGATCAGTACGGTCTGCCCCTGTAAGCACGAAAGGCCCCGCTCCGGCGGGGCCTTGTTGTGTCTGCTATCTTTATGAATTTATTCATTATTTTTTCCTTTTTCATTGCTTCATCCCTGTCCGTATGGTACAATAAGCTGTGGAGTTTCAATAAGTTGGGCGAATGCCCCGCCACAGGGCGCAAATATCGTCCGCCGCACATGTACAGGAGCCAGAAATGTTGAAGGAGATGCTGCAAATTCTGATGGAACGCGACGGCATGAGCCGTGCCGACGCCCTGCAGCTGCTGCGCGAGGTTCAGGCCGCCGTATACGAGGCCTTTGAAACCGGCGAAGACCCGGAAGAAATTTTCACCGATATGACCGGGCTGGAGCCGGATTACCTGCTCGCGCTCATCGTGTAACGACAGCGGCCCCGGCCTGCCACGGCCGGGGCGAGTTCCGGGGAAGGTTCGCCGCCTTTGGCGGCTGTTCTGTCTATTTTACTGCTCTGGGAGGAATCAATGGCAGCTCGTGTGGGATGTAAGCCCCGCTTTCCGCGGGGGTGGAACGGCAAGCCAAGCCGTGCCGACATGTGGATGGACTTCGGGCGGCATGAAATCAACAATAAACCGAGGGCCATGCGGAAGATGCGTCGCAGTATGTCAAAGGCCAGACGACGGAATGATGCCGCTTTCATAGCTCTGGAATGGGATGAATAGCCAAAAGGGGCCACGCCTTGACAGGTGCGGCCCCTTTTGACACTCTGAAATTCCCTAAAAGAAGAGAGGCTTGTCAGGCCTTCGCCGGTGTCCCCGCGCCGGCGTAAATTTTGACGCCCTTTGCCATGTTGCGCCCGACAGGCGTGATCCATATTGGCGAAGCAACGTCCAGTAACCGTGAGGTCTGGCGGTCTCTCTTCGACCGGGGAGCGTTGTTTCGCCTTTTTTGATCGCGAATGTTCGGGCGAAAGCCTGCGCCCGGATACGCCGCCGAGGTTTCCTGTTCCCGACCTGGATGGGGATAGCCTCGGCGGCGTTTTTCGTGCCGGGCTGTGACGTAGCCCCCGGCCTTCTTGTTTTTCAGCCCATCCCCGGCTATAAGCAGCGCGTCACGCGGTATCCTTCTCCGCGCCCGGCACGGCGCAAACTCCCGCAAGGGTAGAGGAGGTTGGCCGCATGAGACGCCTTGTTGTCTTGGCGCTGCTGACGCTCCTTTGTCTGATGCTCCGGGCTTCGTCCCGGATGTAGCATAAACAAAGGCCTTCGTCCGGCGGCCACCGGACGAAGGCGAAAAACGTGGAACTAAGCCGCGTGACATAGAAGGGGGCGCGCATGCGCCGTGCCTGCCGGGAATGGTCTTGCCACCTTCCCGGCACCTTTTATATAGCCGCTTTGCGTACATCCGGCAAGCGCCCGTAACGGGGCGTGCCGCCGCAGATGTCCATGATGCCCATAACGAAGCAGCTAAGGAGCGTGCCATGTCTTGTTCGTATCCTGCCGGAATTATCCGCGAAGATGACGGCAGCGGCTATTCCGTTTATTTTCCCGACCTGCCGAACGTGGCCGCCGGAGGGGAAAGCGTGGAAGAAGCCCTGAATAATGCGTCCAGCGGTCTGGCTGTGGCCCTGCGCGACCTTGCCGAACGCAACGCCCCCGTGCCCGCGCCCTCGTCCATGGAGGAAGCGCGCGCAAAGGTTCGGGCCGAACGGGAGGCGGACGAACTGCCGTTCCCCGACGACTCCCTGTTTCAGAATGTAGATGCGCAGGCGTTCAGCTGAGGCGCGTGCCAGCCGCAAGCATAAACCAAGCCTTCGTTTGCCATATTGCGCCCGACAGGCGTGATCCATATTGGCGAAGCAACGTCCAGTAACCGTGAGGTCTGGCGGCCTATGCAGGGCCGGGGAGCGTTGTTTCGCCTTTTTTGATCGCGAATGTTCGGGCGAAAGCCTGCGCCCGGATACGCCGCCGAGGGTTCCTGTTCCCGACCTGGATGGGGATAGCCTCGGCGGCGTTGTATAGGCGAGGATTACAGTTGGGAAGACCCGTAGGAAAATGAGAGTGGATGGCTTAACGTATCCGCCTACCAAGATTCAGAGCCTTTTGTAGTCCTCTATGTACTTGATACTCTTGATTAATTGGTATTATTGGACGAAGGTTTGTCATTTTTCTTTCTCTATAGCACCAACGCATAAAAGGATTGCCATATTCAGCAGATTCCCAGTATCCAATAACGTTTGTATTGTAGAGAAATTGAAGGAATTTATTTTCAGAAGAAAAGGGATCTGGAATGTGTGATAATGTGGATAATACATTGTTATAAAAAAGTTTATATGCATCTTGATATTCAGCCCAAGTGAACTTGTACTTACCTTTTAAATATTGGAAAAAATTGCGAAATGTAGAGAAATCATCATCAGATATATAAATATTGGTATAATCTTTAATGGTTTGGAGAAGGTATTCTGATGCCCTGTTGCGAAAATCATTATTAAAAAATATTTCTCTTGATAGAGTAGTATCTGTATCGGAACAATAATCTTGTAAGAATTGTAAATATGCTACCAGATCTCTTGGTCTAGAATAACTAATTCGCAGAAACTCTACAAAAGAATCATACTGCACTTCACCATTAGAGGAAGTTTCAGTAGTTGATTTCCACGGGAAATAGTAATCCCAGCACGAATCAGAGACTTTTCCATTCTGTTGCCCCATAAGAATATGTTCACATAAAGAAAATAGTTCTGATTTTCTGTAGTCTTTAGATGTCGTTTCCCAATTTAAATAGACTGAGTTATCTAAAATCTTGCTTGCTGAATTGTGTAGTCGAAGAGCAGAAAAAATATCAGGACGCAGTAAAAGAGCTATTCGAATTATTCCCTTTGTGTCTTTTTTGGTACCGAAAAAGGTATTGTTCAAATTCCATGCAGCTGATATTAAGCCATTAATACATTCTATATATTCTGAATAGTCCATTTCTTCTGGACGTACATCGATCCCATCAATGAAAATAGCAAAATTTTCTCTTAATTTTATTTTGTTGAGAATATCTTTAAATTTAGAAATAATCTTGTTGATATTGGATTGTATTATAGCGTTATATCCCTTAGATTTGACTGATTTATCACTATTCATAGAAAAGTTAGATGAGCCAATTTCATTGCCGATAGTTAACCGTGTTGATAATCCCTGACAATTTTCTTCAATGATTTCTCTGGTAACTATTTTTTCAGGAGCTAATGCGGCTTCATCATAATATTGAAGAGCTTCTCTGAATGTCTTTTCGCATGTTGAAGGAAAAAGTTTATCAATAACTGAAATGTTTTTATGTAATGATGATATTGTATATTGTAACAATATTGCAGTCCAAATATCTTCAAATTTTGAGACTGCAAGCATGTCAGACTTCATTAATCTGTAAAAGCGAACATAGTCAGATGTCTTTATTGGAATAAAATTTGAAATGGTATTATATACATTGTTGTTAGCCATAAATATTGCATAGGTCGTTTTGCCTGTACCCTTTTCTCCGATTACAAAATAAGTTGAATTGCTGGCAATCTTTTGTAGATATTTGCTGTCAAAAAAAACATTGTTAAGTAGTTGTTTTTCCTTACGTAGTGCAAAGTTAATTGCATCTGTATAGCCGAGATTGATAGATTTATATGGTTTCATAATTCCCCCTTGTTTCTTTATAAATGTTTATAACAGTTGCGCCCGGATACGCCGCCGAGGGTTCCTGTTCCTGACCTGGAGGGGGATAGCCTCGGCGGCGTTTTCTATCAAAGGGGCAGAAAATTTTTCATGGGCATGGTGTCCGTAAGGGCTTATTCCGAGAGAGCGCCGTTTTCCTTGTAGTCCGGCAGCAGCGCGTCGAGCTTTTGCGTGAAGACCGTCCACGCGCTGTCCAGCGTTCTGTAATGGGTGCTGTTGACCAGATAGGGGAGGGCGCGTCTGCCTGTGGCCTTGTATTCCCAGCCCCCGGAGTTTTCGTCACCGACCCACTGATTTTCGTACCTGATCGGCTCATAGGCGAGGAAAAGCAGCAGGGTGGGGCGTTTGCGGGGCGTGCCGTCCTTGCGGAAGTCGCGGACAAAGATGGCGATGCGCGCTGATTCGTCGTCCTTGTCGGTGTAGTCGCTCCAGAGGCGTGTCCCTTCCAGCAGGCTGTTCACATGGGAGAGCAGCCCCTTGAGGCCCTGCTCCGGCGCGCAGGGCGCGGGTATGATGACTCTGGTGCTGGGCGAGTGGCTCCCGGCCTGATCCAGCAGGGGAGAGCCTTCGGCCCGGGAGCGCAGGGGAGCAAGATCGGCGGTATCGTCCGCAAGGCAGGAGCGATCTCCTTTCAGCAGGGCCGCCACATGCTTGCAGAAGGTTTTCGCCCTCGTGCCGGCGGGGCAGGAACAGCGGGCCGTCAGGCCTTGGCCTTCTCCCTGAAAGCGGACTGTGTACGGGGTGGGAGAACTTCCCCGGACAAGATAGACGAGTTCGGGAAGCTCTTTTTCGGGCATGGCGGCGTCCTCCCGCTCCTCGTCCGCCTGCGCCTCCGTTTCCGGGGGCGCGGAAGGCAGGGGAGCCTCCGGCGTCGTCGGGAGGGGACGCTCCTTTTCCCGTATGCGGTTCAGGGCGTCCCGCACGCTGGCGCACAGGCTGCTCCCTTCCTCGTCGTTGGCGTTCAGCCATCTTTCCAGAGCCGAGGCCACGGCCTGATCGTCAGGAAGGGCGCGCAGAAGCGAGGCAAGCAGCGCCCTGAGTTTATCACGCTGGGCGCGGAGCTTCTGCTCTCTGTCGGCTTTTTCCTGTACGGCGGGCGCTTTGAGGCTTTCCGCATAGGCAAGAACGTCTTCTTCCCGGAACTGCTTGTCCGAGGTGCATTTCAGACGACCGCTGCGGAAGTCCGTGCTGATTTTGGTGCGCCCGACCTTCAGGCCCAGACTCTGCAGGAATGTCCACACTTCCCCCTGAGTGCTGAAAATACGCTCGCTCATGCTTGCTGCCCTCGCTGGTTGGTCAGATTTCCCCGTTGCGGCAATGGAGCCGTGAACCGCTCCCCGTGAAAGAAAAAACTCAGGCTTCTCCCTGCGTGTTCTCCGGGATGCCGCAAATCAGTATGCGGACAAACTCGTCCTGCGTGACGCTGCGCTCTTCCACGGCTTCCATCTGCGTTCTGTCTTTATTGGGCTTGTAGACGCGAAAAGTGACGTGACCGGGATCGCGCGCCTTGTCGCCCGCTGCCGGAACCGCCGGAGATGCCTGTGTTATCTGAATGCTTGTGTTCAGAACCCGCAGGGCGTCGCTCCAGGGCAGGTTCAGGGCTTCCGGCGCGTCGTGGATGGTGTAGCCTTCCCGGAAGGCAAAGCCGCTTCCCTGCGTCCATATCAGAGAAATAAAGACCTGAGACTGGTATTTCGGTTTGCCCGCGGGGCTGAGCACGGGTGTTCCGTCCGGCTGAAGCAGGGGAATTTTGTTTCCCGCGGCATCCTTCGCGTAGACGGTCTTTGTCCTTTGCGCGAGCCGCAGATCCAGCGCTTCCGCCAGAGAGGGCTGAAGATGGAAGGCCCAGCCCGCGCACCAGTCCGCCGCCCATTGTTCCGGGCGATCATGCCATGAAGGGTTGCTGACGGCCGAAGTCAGAAAGTGCGTTTCCCGCAGGCCGCCTCTTGCGCCTTCCGTCAGCCCGGACAGGAGATCAAGGGCGCGCTGTTGTTCCGCTGACAGTGTGTTCATCGCAAAGCCTCGTTTTACTGTAACCGCCGGTTCCCTATTTCTTGCCAGGCCGCATAGAGTTCGCAGCGGGCGGCGAGGGGACACGATTCCCCTCGTTCTTGTCCGGCGGTGTGCGTTCTTCAAGTGTTGCTTCAAGGCGCGCGTTTTTCTCGCGGGCGTCCGCCAGCGCCTGCCGCAGCCGGTCGGCTTCGTCCCGCAATCGCTGCGCTTCTTCTTTTATGGCCGACAACTCGCCCCGCAGGCGCTCTGTCTCCGCCATACCCGGATGCGGTCGCACCAGCGCCGACCAGCTGTTTTCCCCGCCGCCGTACAGTACCCATTGCGGACTGGGGCCGTAGTGCCGCCAGAAGTAATCGAGCCAGTCTTCCGGTATCTGCGGCAGCTCCACGTCCGGCACATCCTCTTCCCGCGAACCGGCGGCGCGCCAGGCATCCCATGCCTGCCGGGCGTTGTAGTAGCGGGCCACAAAGGGTTTCAGCTCCTTCAGGTCAACGCCGAACACCGCCTGCAGCTCCGCGGCGCTGCTTCCCCGCACATTTGTCAGCATCTCGATCCGCCCCAGCGGATCATAATGATAACCGGGATGCAGCCGCAGCTTGCCGCGCATTTCGGTGGGGATGGGAGCAGAACTTGTTTCCGTCCTGTCCGAAGTGCCCTCGCCCTTAAGGGGGGGGGTCTGCCCTGGCATATCCTGCCTGAACACCGGAAGTTCCCCCATGTAAAGCCATGCGGGCCGGACGTCTGGAAAAAGTTCCATAATTTTAGGGAGATGTTCCCAAATATTCCTCTGGCTGCCGGGCTTGAGCCACTGGTGAAAGGTCTGGTGAGGGATTCCGAGATCTCTTGCAAGTTTTGCAAAAGAAACTTCTTTTTTTTCAGTAAGATAGCGGATGCGCTCGTAAAGTTCCATCTTTGTTTTAAGGCTAATTCTGCTTTTATTTATTGACGTAGCCGTAAAATACGGCTAAATCTCAAGTTCGTGGATGGTGACAGGAAGTCGCCCTCTTGTTTTTAAAATGCGGGGTACGCATGACTATAGATTCAGACATACCACAAATGGAGTTGACACGGCAAGAGCGCCTTCACCTCTGGTTCAGGCGTTCCGGTCTTTCGCAGGCGGAAGTAGCGCGGCGTTTGGGCATCTCGGCAGGAGCGTTCGGGCGCTGGCTGCGTGCGGAAAGATTGTCGGTGCGTAATGTTGCCATGATGCGGGAAATCGGTATGCCGGAAGATTTGTTACCGCTGGCGCAGGATGTTCGCCCCGGACGGCGCAAACGGCAGGGGCTGGCGGAAACAGCAACAACTTAACCGGCTTGGATACAGGAGAAAGTTATGCAGAAAAACTTACCTGCCTGGCTCCCGTCTGAGGAAGATGTCGCCCTGATGTTACAGCGCGGATTCGTCTGCATGCGTGACAGCCAACGAGAGTTCCTGCGTATGAACGTCGGGCGCGTCGGCAATTTCCTCATCAGGACGAAAGCCATCATCTGTTTCTATCACGGCAGGCGCAGGATCAGGGCCCTCAATACGCTGACGGTCTATATTGAGGGGGAGAAGCTCACGGAGATCACCTCCCGGATCAGGAGGAAATCGTCGTCCTCTGTTACCGAGATTCTGGAGTGGTTCGGGAAGTTTCAAGGGCCGCCAACGTATCCACCGTCTGCGCGGCATCGGCAGCCCGGCGATGAACAAAGCTCCGGGACTCCAGCGCAGGGAGAAAGCCCTGTTCTGGCAGGATAACAGGCCGACGGACGTCTGTCTTGCCAATCAGTAGAGGATTTTCGCAATGCGCGATGAACAGATCAGAATATTGTGTCAGCACGCGGTCAAATACGCGCCCAACGGCATTGCCGCCGAGGCCGTGGCCGAGGCGCTGGGGATGCGCTACGCCACGCTGATGTCGCAGCTGTCGGCGCAGCCGGGCCATAAGCTGGGGGCGGAGATCGTTCTGCCCATCATGGTTGCCACGGGCTGCCGCGCGCCCATCAGACATATGGCGGCGGAACTTGGCGGGGTCTTTATGGAGCTGCCGCCGGTCAGTGCGCGGAACGACGCCGTGACGCAGGGCCTCGTGGCCAGCGTGCGCGAGTTCGGGGAATTTGCCGCGCAGGTGGCGCAGTCCATTGATGACGGCGTTATCCGGCAGGAGGAGCTGCGCCGCATCAGCGCCGACGGCATGGAGGCCGTGACGGCCATTTTACAGGTCATCAGGCGCGCGGAACGCTTTTGCGCGCTCAAACATAAGGAGGACGCATGATGTTGCAAACAAAAAAGGCCCCGACGATGGGCAAGATCGTCGAGGCCTCACACAAAAAAAGAATGACAAAGACTCTCTACACCGGGACGGGCGCGGATGTCAACGCCGCGCGTTGCATCCGCTGGCTTGTCCGGGACGGCAACGTCCGCCGTACCGTCGTCACCACGCACAGGGGCATGCTTTCCCTGCTGCGGGAAGGCTTTCTTGCGGGAGGGATATAGCTATGTCCGCCACGTTGATCGACAGGGCCGCCCATGCGCTGCGGCCGGAACGTGTCCGGCATCTTGTGGAAGCGAATTGCCGCAGGATGGACGAGACTCTGCACAGGCATGCCGCGGGCCGTCTGCCTGATGACGCCGTGGCGCTCCGGCTGGCGGCACTGGAAAGTGTTCTGGCCGTCCTTCGCCGCCAGCTGGGCGATGCGATTGTGGATGGGTGCGGGCCCGAGGCCCTGCGCGACATTGAGCGCGAAATGGCGCAGGCGGAAGCAGGCTTTTTCGTACCGCCGGGCTGGCGTCGGGTCGATCCGCCCCGCTTCAAGAAGGACTACCGGGACAGGCACGTCATGGCGGAGGATTTTTCCAGCGTACGCTGGGGAGATAGGAAAGCTCCTCCCAATGGGGCCGTCTGCCTTCTGGAGCGGCGTTACGCCGAAGGAGCGGGGCAGGAGTTCCAGTTGCTTCTGGGCTGGAACTGCCCGTATTGCGGGCTGTACAGCCGCGTCAGCGTGCCTGAGTCATGGATTGAGGACGGCAGACTCGTCTTTGTGGAACGGGAGGTGAGCAATGGCTACCGCGCATAAGAGTTCGCAGGATTTCATGGAAATGGAACCGATTGACGTCGAGGCCATCCGCCGCATGCTGGGCAGAGTCGCCCGCGCTCTGGGGGAGAACCTGCCGGAGAACCCCACGTTTTTTTGCAGCGTGAACATTGTCATGGACAAAAGCGGCACGCATAAAATGGGGCTTGTCATGCAGGGCGGGACATCCCCGCGCGAAATGGCGAGCTGCATGCTGCGGGTATCGGAGCATGTCATGGAAAAACTGCTGACTGCGGGCGTGCCTGATGGCGTGACCGTCCAGTAGCAGCGGGAGAGGGTGGGCCGCGCATACCCGCAAGCACGCGGAAATCGAGGTGTGCCGTGGAAGCTGTTTTTTGTCCGCGTCTGCACAAAAAGATTACGCCCGAAGCGTGCAGCGCCCTCGTCTGCGCGCTGGCCACGTCGGAGGATCTGCGCCGCTGCCTGCATTGCCGGCAGGGGCGGGAACTGGCCGCCTCCTGCCCCTTTGACGACAGACGGCGCGCCGCGCGTTATGCCGCCCGGCATGCGGAGGAATGCCTGCGGGCAACCCTGCGGTATGTGACGCCGCGCTACGCACAGGACAGGACGTTCGGCATACGCTTTCTGAACGTCGTGGCGGGAAAGCGATGCGGCTGGAGCGGGCATCCCGAAACGCTGGCCAGAGCGGCAATGGCCGTGGGCCTGACCGTGCGGGAGCGTCCCTGGTCCATTGTGCGGGACAGCGCCCTGCAGGAGTTTATTCTTTAGAGCGTTTTGCCAGTGAAAAAGGCAGAACGCGAGGCGGCGCACAGCGCGGCCCGGCCAAAAGTGAGCGGAAAAACCGCGTTTTTTCCGCGAAACGACAGGCCGTATGGTTTGAAACGCGCGGCGTTTCAAACTGAACATGCTTTAAGGAGCGGGAAATGGAGCCGAAAATTCCCCCGGAACCGCCGTTGACGCATCTTGCGCTCTATCTGGATAAGCTGCCGCCCTTTATCGCCCGCAAGCGCGTGGGCTATTTTACAGGCGGCGCCGTCAGCCCCAAAAAGCTGGCCAATGACGATTCCCGCAGCAAGGGGCCGCTCGTGCGCCAGCTGATAGGGGATGCCGTCGTGTACCCGACGCCGTTTTTTCTTGCCTATCTGGAAAGCCTCGGCGTCAGAACCATTGTCGTGCCCCGTATCTGATCGCAGGACGCATGACGTAAACGCCGGGCGCTTTCAGAAAGAAAGCGTTCCGGCCTGCCGGGCCAGCGCAATGCGCGCCTGCGCCTGTTCGCGCTTGGCCCGGTCGCAGAGATGCAGATAAATTTCCGTGGTGGTCACGGACGCATGCCCCAGAAGTTCCTTCAGGGTATAGATGTCCACCCCGGCTTCCAGCATGCGCGTGGCAAAGGTATGCCGCAGCGTGTGCCAGACCACCAGATTGCGCGGATCGTCCACGCCGTCGTTGAAGCCGAGTTTTTCCATGATGCGCCGCATGGCCCGGCTGAGGCCGTTCACATCGCGGGCGCGGCCGTCCGGCCCCGGAAACAGATACGGCCCCCGGCCGGGCGCGGCCAGACGGCGACGCAGCATAACAAGCGCCTCGGGGAAGAGCTGCCCGGCAAAGACAAGCCGCGACGCGCCCCCCTTGGTGCCTGGATTTGCGCGGGAACCTTTATAGATGCGAATGGCCCCGCTTTCGGGATCGCAGGATTCCCGCAGCAGGTGGACAAGCTCCCCGGCGCGCGGGCCGCAGTCCAGCGAGAGCAGAATCATGTCGTGCAGCTCCTCGCAGGCGGAGCGTCGGCTCCTGTAGGAGAGCAGGGCGGCGATTTCCGCATCGTTGAGAATGCGCAGCCGGCGGGCGTCGCTTCTGGGAATGCGGACGCCGCGCCCCCGCCGTTTCAGGACGGCCGGATTGGCCCCGCTGAACAGCATGAGGCTCGCGTCATGCGGGGAGGGCGTTTCCAGCGCGAAATTGTAAACCTCGCGCACTGTCTTGAGGATATGCAGGACGGTCTGCGGCGCGAGGGTTGCGTCAGGGTTGTGTTTGTTGCGGCCGGAAAGAGGCCGCTTGGCGGCGACGTTTTGTCGCAGGGCCTCCACGTCCGCGGGCGTGATGTCCGCAGCGGCCCGATGGCCCAGAACCGGTAAAATATGCAGGTCCAGAGCCTGATCGATGGTGCTATGACTGACACGATGTTCTTTTGCCCACGCGCGGTACAGCTCCGCAAGCTCACCGAAGGTGATGCGCCGGAGTCTGGCCAGACCGGCCGCGCGTTCCTCTTCAAGACGCGCCGCTTCGGCCATGGCGCGCTTTTCCCGCAGAGACTGGGGGCGTCTGCCAAGGCGTATGTTTTCTTTCAGCTCCCGGAGCAGTGCGACGGCCTTTTCCGCCGTCCATCCTTCAGAAGCCCAGCCAAGGGCCTCAAGCGTGCGCTTGCCCTGACCGCTGCGATAGCGTATCGCTATATAGCGATCAGGACGCCTGCCGTTCTTTCTGACAGGATGTTCTCGATACACGACGCCTTCCTTGCCACGGATCGTGATCCATGGTTGCCGTGCCATAGACAGCGTTTCTTCCTTGGTGCCCATGTGGTGCCCACCTCCATAGCATTGCAGGGAATTGCAGGGAACATGATTGCTGTTATGTGTACGGTTTTTCAAGGTGCTGAGTATCACAGGGATGCGCAGGGAAGTGAAGACGCTTCTCTCCTAAGCTGTAGGCCGCAGGTTCGATTCCTGCCGGGCGCACCATTGATGTCAAGCACTTACTCTTTCCGGGTAAGTGCTTTCTTTTTAGGTGCATGTCCGGCGTAGACTGCGCGAGAACGCGGTTCTCAAAGCCTGGGGCCTTTCTCGCGCAAGGTTCTTTCTTTTGAAATTACTCTAGAGCGTTTCAACTTTGAAAAAGGTGAAACGCGAGGCGGCGGACAGCGCCGCCCGGCCAAAACTGAGCGGAAAGACTGTGTTTTTCCGCGAAACGACAGGCCGTATGGTTTGAAATGCAAAGCATTGCAAACTGAAAATGCTCTAGTATTCCGGGGGACTCCGCTGCTATGGTTGAATTCTTGATTGTCTGTGTGTTTATCGCCTGCCTCTGGTCCCTTGTCGGACTCGTTGCGCCGCGATATGTCCTCTGGTGGGCCGATGCGGCCCGGCGTACGCACGGCCTTGCACTCGGATTTTCGGCCTGTATCACGCTGGAATTCTTTCTGCTGGCTATTCCCTTTATGGCCTACGCTCCCTGGTGGGCCTTTCTGCCCCCTCTGACCGGTGGGTACGGCATCTATGTCTTTGTGCGCTTTTTGAGACAGCCCCCGCTGGATGAGCCGGAAGAGATTGATATTCATTGCGGCCTGCTGGCCAAAAAAACGCCGGAGCTGTGCCCCTATCTGTTCAACTGCGAATGCCCCTATATCGAAGGGGAGGAATGTCTCTATCCCAAGGGCGGGCGCTTTTACCCCTGCCCGGAGGGGACTACGAGCCGCATTCCAAGTTTCAGCCATCCTGAGGAAAGCTATCTTGTGGATACGCGGGAAGTCCGCTGCAGCTGTCTGGACTGGGCTGTGGCGCGCGCGGAGTTCGATGCCCTGGACCCGCGTCGCCTTTGCAAGCATCTTGTCAAGGCCATGGTGGAGCAGGAGCTTTCCAAACGGTATTATATGAGCGACGATGACGCCATTTTTCAGGCCTATACCAGAGAGCAGGGTTTCCCGCTGACGTAAGGAAGGGCGCACATTCTCCGTCTTTTTGCAAGGCTGCCCGACGCCGTTATAACGACGGCAGAGGCAGAACGTATTCAGGACGAGGGGCGTTTTCCCCGCCAGACTGAAGCTGGCGGCGGAGGGGGAAAGCCCCTGTGGTGTTGGAGCAGCGAGCTGCTGCGGCCGAATGCCGTGTCCGGGATGGAGCAGTGCGGGTAGCGGACAAAGGAACTCCGCAAAACCTCATGGGGCCTGATTTCGGCTGTGGCAATGGAGAAGAGGTCTGTTAGGTAGTGTCGTCAAATTAAAAAGTATGTTATAATCTCTTCACCTAAAATGAGGAGAGACCATAT
>DXFI01000071.1 GCA_019114565.1 Candidatus Desulfovibrio intestinigallinarum
TGGTAGATTATCAAATCAACAGAAGACAGGATTTCAGCGTCAAGATTTTGCTTATTTTTACACTGAACAGGAACAGTAGGGATAATCTGATAATATTTTACAAAATTTGATTTCAATAAGTAACGTTCCAAGAGCCCCCTCTGACAATTTCCATATATAATACACTTCTTCATCTTTATTTCTCCACAAAAATTAAATCAACAGATATACTGTTGATGAATTGTTGTTCTTTCAATAACATAATATTCTTTTCAATGCAACACCTCCAAGAGGGAGGTGTACAAAAAACAAACAAATCAATATCTTAGTAAGATATATTCATCAACAGTATATCTGAAAGTAAAAAACAAAAAAGACGACAACCTTGCGACATAACCATCTCAACTATTAAATCAGACACACTTCAGCGCCAACCATACAACCATCTATCTCAAACACATGATTGATATGGCGCATTAGCCTTGACTTTCTAAATAAATATTTATATGATGTTTACACATCAATCAGACCAATTTAACTCTTTTATTTATTTCAACAGATGTAAGTTTTGATTCAAAGGGAAAATTTATGAAAATCCTTGTCACAGGGGGCGCCGGGTATATCGGCAGCCATACCTGTAAGGCACTGGCTCTCGCCGGACATGAAGTACGCGTCTACGACAATCTTTCCACCGGATTTCGCGGCCTTGTCAAATGGGGAGAGCTGACGGAGGGCGACATTCTCGACACAGAAAGGCTCGGGGCATGTTTGCGAGACTGGCGCCCGGACGGTATCATTCATTTTGCTGCCTTCTCTCAAGTAGGAGAATCCGTCGGCAATCCGGGGAAATATATCCGCAACAATGTGGCCGGAACGCTGAGTATACTGGAATCCATGCATGCCGCCGGAGTGCGCAATATCATTGTCTCCAGCACGGCCGCCGTGTACGGCATCCCTGAAAACTGCCCCGTAACGGAAGACATGCCTGCGGCCCCCATCACCCCCTACGGTGAAACCAAACTGTTCATGGAATGGATGCTGGCGGACTTTGCCCGGGCTTACGGACTCTCATGGACAGCGCTGCGCTATTTCAATGCCGCAGGTGCCGATCCCGAAGGAGAGTGCGGCGAATGTCACCAGCCGGAAACCCACCTCATCCCGCGAGCGCTCATGGCCATGACTGAAGAGATTACGGACTTCCGCATCATGGGCGACGACTATCCTACCCCGGATGGAACCTGTATCCGGGATTATATTCATGTCAGCGATCTGGCTTCGGCCCATGTACTGGCTATGGAACGACTTTGTCGAGGAGGCGACGGACAGGGGCTGTCACTCAATCTGGGCACGGGGAACGGCATATCCGTGCGGGAAATCCTGACGGCAGCGGCAGAGGTTACAAACCGCCGTCTGAATTACGCCGTCGGCAGTCGGCGAGCCGGCGATCCGCCTGTACTGATCGCGGACGGCAGCCGCGCCCAAAAAATGTTATGCTGGTCGGCGCAGCGCTCCTCTGTAGAGACTATCCTTGCGGATGCCTGGAAATGGCATATTTCGGGAAGACAAAATATACTGCATGCATAAAAAGCCATCTGCCCGGTTCAAAATGCGCTAAAAAAACGCGTGTTTTCTACGAAACGACAGGCCGTATGGTTTGAAACGCAACGCGTTTCAAACTGAAAATACTCTAGCCCCCCTGAAAGTCTGCAAGGCACGCGACATCTTTACAAGACATGGCCCTTCCCGTATTACGGAAAGGGCCTGTTTTTCTACCGCACGGGCAGCTCTTTGCCCGCAATACCGCATCCTGCCTCCTCCAGTCTTTTTCTGCGCCCTGAGAAAATCATGAATGTGATAAAACTATCCAACGCCCTGCCTCTCGTCGTCATCGCCGGTCCCTGCGCCATGGAAAGCCGCAGCCAGACCATGGACGCGGCAGCAACCCTGAAAGAAATCTTCACTGCTGCTCGTATCCCCCTGATTTTCAAGTCCAGTTTTGACAAGGCCAACCGTAGTTCGGGAACGTCTTTTCGCGGTGTCGGCATGGCAGACGGACTGGCAATTCTTGCCGATGTCCGGGAGCAGTACAATCTTCCTGTGATCACAGACATACATCTGCCTGAACAGGCAGCGCCTGTAGCCGAAGCAGTGGACATGCTTCAGATACCGGCTTTTCTTTGCCGGCAGACCGATTTGCTGCTGGCAGCGGCTGCTACGGGAAAACCGGTGAATATCAAAAAAGGCCAGTTCCTTTCGCCGTGGGAAATGCGCCATGTCCTGGCCAAAGCCCGGAGTGCGGGCAATGACAGCATCTGCCTCTGCGAACGCGGAACCAGCTTCGGCTATAATAATCTGGTAGTAGACATGCGCGGGCTGGAAATCATGAAAGCGACTGGTTTCCCGGTCATTTTCGATGCCACGCATTCCGTGCAGCTGCCCGGAGCAGGCGACGGCAAAAGCGGGGGACAGCGGGAATTTGTGGCGTCGCTGGCACGCGCGGCTGTGGCCGTAGGCGTAGCGGGCCTGTTTCTGGAAACGCATCCCGATCCGGACAGTGCTCTCTGTGACGGTCCCAACATGCTGCCCTTTTCCGGGCTTCCCTCGCTGCTGGCTCTGCTCAAAGAACTGGATCTCCTTGTCAAGACAACTGAAACAAACAGGGAGAAGGATATTACGGTATGCGTACCCTGGCTGTAATTCCCGCGCGTTATGCGTCAACCCGCCTGCCGGGCAAACCTCTGCTGGACATATGCGGCAAGCCCATGATTCAGCATGTCTGTGAAGCCGTCGGCCGGGCTTCGCTGGTGGACGATGTGCTTGTTGCCACGGACGATGAACGTATTGTACGGGCCGTCAGCAATTTTGGCGGACACGCCGTCATGACTTCGCCGGACTGCGCCTCCGGGACCGACAGACTCGTGGAAATCGCCCGTCACGAACAGGCGGACATTTACCTGAATGTACAGGGGGACGAGCCTCTGCTCCGCCCGGCTGACGTGGATAAACTGGTGGAGGCTCTGCTGCGGCATCCGCAGGCAGCGGCAGCGACCCCCTGCTACCCCGTCAGCGCCGGGCAGGCGCTCGATCCCAATCTTGTTAAGGTCGTACGAAACGAAGCGGGGCAGGCGCTTTATTTCAGCCGTGCGCCCATTCCCTATGATCGGGATGGCGAGGAGCAGATACAATACTGGGGGCATGTGGGCATGTATGCCTACCGCCCGGCGGCGCTGGCCGTCTTTGCCGCCCATGCTCCCGGAGAGCTGGAACGCGCGGAAAAGCTGGAACAGCTGCGCCTTCTGCAGCACGGTATCGGCATACAGATGGTGGAACTGCCCCCCTGTGCGCCGGGTGTGGATACGGAAAAGGATCTGGAGCGAGTACGCGCCCTGCTGGGGGGAGAGAACGCGGAAAACACAGCCGGGGCTGCCCTGTCTCTGGAAGAGCGTCTGCGCCGCGTCCGTCTGGTGATCACCGATGTGGACGGCGTGCTGACCGACGGCGGCCTGTACTACGGGCCCGACGGGGAATGTCTCAAGCGATTCTGCGCGCAGGACGGCCTCGGCATGGTTCTGCTGCGGAAAGCAGGCATCCGGGTAGCGGTTCTCTCCGGGCGGGACTGCCCTGCCCTGCGGCGCCGTCTTGCGGATCTGGGAATATCGCTCTTCCGTCTGGGGAAGGTCGAAAAACGGGCCGCCTGTGAAGACCTGCTCCGGGAATCCGGCGTATCGCCAGAGGAAAGCCTTTTCCTCGGAGACGATCTGCCGGATCTTGACGGCTTCACCTGTTGTGGGCTAGGCATTGCTGTTGCGAACGCCCGGAATCAAGTGCGGGAAGCGGCCCATCTTGTTCTGAATGCCCATGGCGGACAGGGGGCGTTCCGCGAACTGGCAGATAAGCTGCTGCATGCACGACAGGCTGAATAATGTTTCACGGCAAGTTCACGCCCACGGCAATCAGAGTGCTGCTTCAGGAAGCCGATGCGCTGCGGCAACTGGCAAATGGTCTTGACGCAATCTTTGACGAGACTGTGGACTGTCTGCTGCATATCTCCGGTCGCATTGCCGTCACTGGCATGGGCAAAAGCGGCCATGTGGCACGCAAGGTTGCCGCTACGCTGTCTTCCACAGGTTCCCCGGCTTTCTTCATCCATCCGGCGGAAGCCAGCCATGGCGACCTTGGTATGCTGAGCAGAGGCGATGCCGTCCTGGCCTTTTCCAATTCCGGAGAAACTCTGGAGCTTGTGGACATCATTGAGTATGCAGCCCGGAGCAGACTGCCGTTGATCGCCATCACGCAACACAGGGGCAGCACACTTGGCCGTCATGCAGACTACGTATTGCAACTTCCCTGCATTCCCGAAGCCTGCCCTATCGGCTGCGCTCCGACGACATCGACGACCATGCAGCTGGCGCTGGGTGACGCGCTGGCACTGACGCTTCTGCAGGCCCGGGGCTTTCGTCCGGAAGATTTTCGTCAGTTTCATCCCGGAGGCAGGCTGGGCAAAAAATTACGCCTGCTCCGGGAGATCATGCATCGCGGCGATGCGCTCCCTCTGGCCCGACCGGATACTCCCATGGGAGAGGTCATCTATATCATGAGCAGCAAGGGCTTTGGCGCCGTTGGTATTGTGGAAGACGATCTGCATCTTGTGGGCTTTATTTCTGACGGCGATTTACGTCGCCACATGTCCCCCGATCTGCTGCAAAAAACCGCGCGGGATATCATGTCGCCCCACCCTTTTTCCCTGTCGCCTGACTGCCTTGTGGAAAGGGCCATTGCCCTGCTTTCTGAGCACAAGATTACCAGTTCCTTTGTCGTGGAAGAGGAAAAGGTGACGGGTTTCATTCATATGCACGACATGCTGTGAGCAAGGAAAGAACATGAAACGCGTCCTTCCGATCCTGTTCTGCATGGTTCTAGCCGCCTGTGCGCCTCAAAGCCTGCAGACAACGACATCAACGCCGCCGCAGGAGCCCTCCCCTGATCAGCGTATGGCCAACTTCCTGGGAACGGCTGTGACAGGCACTTCTGCCTCATTTTCCGGCACAACGCTGGGGAATTCTGTCACAGTAACGGCAAAGGACGTCTATGTTTCGGCCCTGGGGGAACTCTGTCGCGAAGGAGTCGCCACGACCTCGCACGGACTTACGCGCATTGCGGCCTGCCGCGAGGATGAAACGAGCCCCTGGCAGCTGGCGCCCGCCATTTTTGGCAAGGAGGCTCTTTAGCTCATGGCTACAGCCCCGGCGCTGGACACACAGGCCCGCGTCATTATTGCCCTGGCCCTGCGCGAGGTGCATACGCTCTACGGCGGTAAAAGTCTGGGCTACCTCTGGGCCATTTTCCAGACGGCCTTCGGCGTGGCGGTCTTCTGGGCTGTACGTTACTTTGCGCATGCCGCAGCCCCCCACGGTATGACAGTCCTGACATATCTGGTATCCGGTTTCGGCATCTGGAATATTATTGCCCAGAATCTGAGCAAGTGCATGGCCGCCATTGACGGCAACCGGGCGCTTCTGACCTTCCCCCAAGTCACGCCGCTGGATATCATGCTGGCACGCTGTCTGGTCGTCACGTCTACCCAGGTCGTCAGCATGGCCATCATTCTGGGCTGTGGCATTTTGTTCGGCTATGCGCTGCAAATAGCCGATCTGGGGCTGCTCATCTATGCCATATTTCTGGCATCGCTTCTGGGGCTGGGACTGGGAGCCACGCTGGGCTCACTGGCATTCTACGTACCGGCGCTGCATCAGATTGTTCCCATGATCATGCGTTTGCTTTTCTTTGCATCTGGAGTTTTCTATTCCGTCAGTACCTTTTCTCATCGGGTTGGAGACTTCCTGATGCTCAATCCAATCATGCAGATTATAGAGCTTGTGCGCACGGCCTTATCCAACAGTTATACTTCACCTTATGCGGATGTATGGTATGTCACGCAGGTGACTGTCTGCTCGCTTTTCCTGGGAATGCTGCTGGAGCGCTATGTGCGGCGTAAGGTGACGCAATGATTCGTCTGCGCAATGTTACCAAAACCTACCGCATGAAAACCGGGCGTCGCCTTATTCTGGACAATCTGAGCGTAGATTTTGTACCGGGGATCAATGTAGGCATTCTGGGGCGCAACGGCGCAGGCAAATCTACGCTCATGCGTATCATTGGCGGCGCCATCGCGCCGGACAGCGGTATTGTGGAACGCACCAGCCGCATCTCATGGCCCATCGGCTTCAGCGGATGTTTCCATGGCAGCCTGACCGGCCGGGAAAACCTGCGCTTCGTCTGCCGTATTTACAAAGCGGATTTGCAGGAAGTTACTGCCTTTGTGGAGGACTTTACCGAACTGGAAGATTTTCTGGATATGCCAGTCAAAACCTACTCTTCCGGTATGGCTGCCAAACTTGCCTTTGGTCTGAGCATGGCCATCGGCTTTGATTTTTATCTGATAGACGAGCTGACTGCCGTCGGCGATGCCTCCTTCCGTCAGAAAAGCCAGCGCGTCTTTCAGGAGCGGAAAAAGACATCCACCCTGCTGGTTGTCTCACATCAGATTGCCACCATCAAGCAGCACTGCGATGTGGCCGGCGTTCTGGATCGCGGCCAGATTATCTTTTTCGATCAGATAGGCGAAGCCGTCAAATATTATGACGCCATCTGCAAACAACCCCCCAACCCCAGATATGTCTGAAAACACTACAGCCACCCCCTCTGCGGCCGCCAAACCAGCCGCGACGCCTGCTGCAAAGCCTGCAACTCCGGCCGGCAATGCCGCAGCAAAGCCTGCGGCGACATCGCCCGTTGCCAAACCAGCCGCGACGCCTGCCGCAAAGCCAGTAATTCCAGCCGGCAATGCCGCAGCAAAGCCTGCAGCTCCGGTCGGCAATGCTGCGGCCAATCCCGCCGCAAAGCCTGCGGCGGCATCTCCCGTTACCAAACCAGCCGCGACGCCTGCTGCAAAGCCTGCTGCTCCGGCCGGCAATGCTGCGGCCAATTCTGCCGCCCCATCCGCCGACCCCAAGGCTGCTTCAGCTACAGGACAGCAACATCCTGGAAATCCTCATGCGGTCGGCGCAGCCCCATTGTCCGGAGGAAATCTTCCTTTTCTGCCTTCGACAGAAAGGGAGCATCCCTTCCCGCAACGCTGCCTCCAAAAAATCAGCTCTTTCTTCCGGCCGCAGGGGCTGGCCATCCGTCTGCTGCTGACCAGTGTTCTGCTGCCGACCCTTGTCGTCTTTCTCTATCTGGCTCTGTTCGCCTCAAACATGTACCTGGCGGAAACCAAATTTGCCATCCGCAGTCAGAACCAGCAGCAGTCGCTGGACATGCTGTCTACGTTCTTTCGTACCAGCACCTCAACATTAAGTGATTCCTATATCCTGCAAAACTATATTGCCTCCTCGGATATGATCGCCAAGGTAGACGCCAGGCTGCATATCCAGGAACACTACTCCGACAGGACACGGGACATCTGGTACCGCCTGACAAGCAAACCAACACAGGATGAACTTCTGCGCTACTGGAGCTGGGCCGTAACCCCGACCTTTGACCCGGATACCAGTATCATGAGCGTGCAGGTCAAGGCATTTACGCCGCAGATGGCGCAGGCTATCTGCCAGGCTATTCTGGACGCCAGCGAGGAACTGGTCAACGCCATGAATACCCGTGCCAGGACGGATGCCATCTCTCTGGCACAGCTGGAGGTGACGCGGGCGGAAGAGCGTATCCGCGCCGCCAATGAGGCCATGCGCCGTTATCGGGAGCGCACTGTCATCCTGGATCCGCAGGCGGTGGCTTCCGGTCTGTACGGTCTGGTCAATCAGCTGGAAGGAGAAATTACCAAGACAACAGCGGAACTGGCGGAAGCTACGACCTACATGCAGGCTGACAGTCCTCGTGTAGTTATGTTACGAAATCGGCTTGAAGTCCTGCAGAAGCAGCTTCAGGCTGAGAAAGCCCGTCTGGCAAGTCAGATGCAGGGAGATCGCCCCCTGAGCGCACTGGTCAGCGAATTCCAGAGTCTTACGCTGGAAGAGCAATTCGCGCAGAAGCAGCTTACCTCTGCCATGGCCTCGCTGGAAGCGGCCCGCGTTCAGGCTGAGTCAAAGACGCTCTATGTGGAATCCTTTCAGAAGCCCATTGTGCCGGATGAATCGCTGTATCCCCGGCCCGTGATCTTCAGTCTGGTCTTCATGCTGGCGGCTACCGTGCTGCTGGGTCTTGTATCTCTTATCGTTGCTGCCATTCGGGAGCATGCGGGGTTCTGATGAAAGCTCTGTTCCATTGCTGTGCCGTTTTTTTACTGGCCATTCTTCTCTGCGCTACGAGCAGCCAGGCTGCCTCCAATGATACAGTCCGACGTCAGGCGCTGATGGGCGGTGTTGCCGACGGGAACACTAGCAGTTCAAAATCTTCCATGTCCGGAAGCAGCGCCGGCAATGCGGTTCCCGGAGCTGCGGGCGTCAAGGCTGCAGGTTCCGGAATGCAAAATGCCAACAGTCTCTATCCTCAGCCCAATAAGCCTTCTGGCAGCGTCGTGAACGGCACAACACCATCTTATCGCCCGGCCCAACGCCAGCCTGCGCCGCTGCAGGCCCCGCCCGCCTGGGCACAAACTACCTACCCCGCGCCGCTGGTGGCAGGACTGGAACCCTATGGGGCCAATCTCTTCCGGGGAAACTTTGCCAATACCTATCACGAAGGACTGCAACCCCAGTATGTCATTTCGCCTGGCGACCGTATCATGCTCCGTGTCTGGGGGGCCTTTACCTATGACGATGTCCTTGTTGTGGATCAGCAGGGTAATATCTTTGTTCCGGAGGTCGGCCCCATCACAGTGGGCGGCCTCAGCAATGCGCAGCTGCAAAGCACCATCAAGAATCAGATTTCGTCGGTCTTTACCTCCAATGTCCAGCTCTACACCAATTTGATGAGTTCGCAGCCGGTAGCTGTCTTTGTGACCGGGCATGTCTTTAATCCCGGCCGCTATGCCGGCGGACAGCAGGACTCCATTCTTTACTACATCGACAAGGCCGGCGGCATTGTGCCCGAGCGCGGCAGTTTCCGGCATATCTCTGTCAAACGCGGCAAGCAGATCATAGCCAATGTCGATCTGTACGAATTCCTGAACAGCGGCGAACTGCCCGCCGTACAGCTTCAGGATGGCGATGTCATCCTGGTGCGTGATCGCGGTATAGGAATTGCCGCCACGGGTCTGATTCGTCAGCCCGCCTTTTATGAATTTGATCCCGGCAAGGTCAGCGGCGCGAGTCTGGTCAATGTGGCCTGGCCGCAGCCCAGCGCCAGTCATGTCAGCGTTTCCGGCACGCGCAAGGGAGCGGAATTCCATACCTACATGACCATGTCGGAGTTCAAGACCTTTCGGCTTCAGGATGAAGACATTGTGGAATTCCACGCCGACACGCCGGGAGACACCATCATGGTCGGAGCTACGGGCGCCATCCGGGGCAATTCCCGTTTTCCTGTACGTAAAGGGACGACGCTGCGCCAGCTGCTCCAGTACGTCAAAGTCGATGCCGATCTGGCCTCCACCAGTGCCATCTATCTGCGGCGGCAGTCCGTAGCCGAGCAGCAGAAGAAAACCATTCAGGATGCCCTGATACGTCTGGAACAGCGCGCTCTCACCGCCACCTCCCACTCCGTGGACGAGGCCAATATCCGCATCAAGGAAGCCGAACTCGTTCAGAACTTCGTTCAGCGCGCCAGTGCGATCGAACCGGACGGCGTCGTCGTGGTCTGCCACAAGGGAGAAATCAACGATCTCATTCTGGAGGAAGGGGATACCATCTATGTTCCCCAGAAGTCCGATGTCGTCCAGATCGCGGGCGAAGTGACCATGCCCAAGGCCGTGGTCTATAACGAAAAACTCAAACTCCGCGACTACATTGCCAGTGCCGGCGGTTATACGGACCGTGCCGACACCAGGAACGTGCTCGTGCTCAAGCCCAACGGCGAAGTCGGTCCTCTCTCCTCTCTGGGCGTCGGCCCGGGCGATCAAATCATGGTTCTGCCCGCCTATGACAGCAAGGCTGTTCAATCCATCAAGGATATTGTACAGATTGTCTATCAGCTGGCCGTATCCGCCGGTGTTGTGCTGGTGCCGTTCTGGTCATGATCCCTCGCTACTTTGGTTATCTGTTCCGCCAGGTGCGGCAGCGTCTGCTTCCCGCAGTGCGTCTGCCGCACTGGCCTTTGCTGCTTCTGCGCCCCCCGAAGAAACACTTCTGCGGACATTTCTCCCGCGGGATGGAGCACATTCCCCATCTGTCAGCCTTTCTCGGACAGGAGATCGTCCGGCTGCCGCGCGTGGGAAAATCCCCCCTGTTCTGGAAACGCTTCGAGGGACACTGCGCAGCTCTCCTCGCTTGGGGACTCAAGGAAACAACGGGGAAACCGGCGGAACGGGCTTCCCGACAAAGCGGGCTTCCCCTGATCCGTCTGGAAGACGGTTTTCTGCGTTCGCTGGATCTCGGCGTCAGAGGAGCGCCTCCCTATGCGCTGGTCGTGGACGATACGGGCATCTATTATGACGCAACGCGTCCGTCGGCTCTGGAAAACCTGCTCAACAGCGAAGGCTGGCAGACCTCGGAACTGCTGGATGAGGCACGCGCAGCCATGCGTGCCATCGCAGCCCACAACCTGAGCAAGTATAACCATGCGCCGGATGCTCCCGCGGCTCTCATTCCGGATCGGGGACGGCCTCGTATTCTTGTGCTGGATCAGACGCGCAATGATCTGAGCGTCAGTCTGGGGCTGGCAGATACCGCCACCTTTACCCGCATGCTGGACGCTGCCTGCCGCGAGCATCCCGATGCCGATATCTGCGTCAAAACGCATCCCGACGTTCTCAGCGGGCGCAAGCAGGGCTTCTTTCAGCCGCAGGATCTGCCTGCCGGAGTCCGTCTGCTGGCGGAGGATGTCAACCCGCTGAGCCTGCTGCGGCAGGTGGATGAAGTCTATTGCGTCACGTCGCAAATGGGTTTTGAGGCGCTGCTGCTCGGTAAAAAGGTTCACTGCTTCGGCATGCCCTTCTATGCCGGCTGGGGACTAACGCAAGATCGGCAGACATGTGCGCGCCGTACGGCAGTCCGCAGTCTTGAGGAAGTTTTTGCCGCGGCCTATCTCCTGTATAGCCGCTATGTACATCCCGTCACGGGCAGACGCTGTTCCATTATGGAAATTATCCGTCTGCTGACCGAACAGCGTCGTCGTAATGAGCAGAATCGGGGTTATCACGCCTGTCTGGGCTTCCGACTCTGGAAACATGAACAGGCACGGGCCTTTCTCGCCTCAACAGGAGGCAGACTGGAATTTTTCCGCAGGGAACAGGCGGCCGTGAACGCGGCGGCAGCCCGGCGGGGACGCGTTGTCGTCTGGTCTTCAAAAGAAAACGCCCGGCTTGCCGCTCTGTGCCGGGAGCGTCAGGTTCCGCTGATTCGCATGGAAGACGGCTTTATTCGTTCCAAAGGGCTGGGATCGGATTTCATCCGCCCCGGTTCGCTGGTGCTGGATGATCTGGGTATCTACTACAATCCGCAGCAGCCGAGCCGGCTGGAACGTCTGTTGCGGGACTGGACGCCGGACGCCGCGCTGCTGGAACAGGCCCGCGCCCTGCGGGAAGAACTCTGCCGCAGCGGCATCACCAAATATAATGTGGGCAACAATGCGGATATTCCGCCTCTGCCTGCGGACAGAAAAATTCTGCTTGTGCCCGGACAGGTGTCGGATGACGCCTCCGTCCGTCTGGGAGGCTGCGGCATCGGTTCCAATCTGGAGCTGCTGCAGGCTGTCCGCAAAGCCCGTCCCAACGACTTCATCATCTACAAGGAACATCCCGACGTCGTCAGCGGAAACCGGAATGGCGCGCTGCGCGATACGGACGTGGCAGGACTTGCGGACGCCGTTGTACGCCATGCCTCCATTTCTCTGCTGTATGCCTGCTGTCACGAAGTCCACACCCTGACATCGCAGTCCGGCTTTGAGGCACTGCTGCGCGGTCTGCCGGTCTTTACCTACGGGGGGCCCTTCTATGCCGGCTGGGGCCTGACTACCGACAGGCTGGAATTTCCCCGACGGCGTCCGCTCGGCTCCGTCGATACCCTTGTCGCTGCCGTGCTTCTGCGTTATCCTGTCTATTATGACTGGGAAAATCGCTGCGTTACGGATTGCGCGGCCTTTCTCGAAAAACTGAAAAGCCGCCTGAAAGGCTGAATCAGATATCATGTCAGGCATACGCAGTTTTCTTTTTTTACAGGGGCCGTACGGCCCCTTCTTCTACCAGCTGGGAAAAGCTTTGGAACAGCGCGGCTGCCGGGTCCGCAAGGTTGTTACCGGCGGCGGCGACTGGATCTTCTGGCCTTCCGCCCGCAATGTCTGCCTCTGGCGGGGACACGTCTACGAATGGCCTCTCTGGATCAGCCGCTGCATGGAAGAAAACCGGACAACAGATATCGTGCTGATGGGCGACTGGCGACCGCTGCACCGGGAAGCAATTCTCCTTGCACAGCAACGGGGCATCCGCATCTGGGTGTATGAGGAGGGCTATCTGCGCCCCCGTTTCGTCACCCTTGAGGAAGGGGGCGTCAACGGAACTTCCCCCCTGCCCAAGACAGCGGCAGGCATTCAACAGAAGGCGCAACACTATACCAACGCCCTGCCCTACCCGCTGTCCACGGCCGGCAATCCCATGCCCAACCGTGTCCGGCAAATCATGACCTACTTTGCCGGGCTCCTGCTCTGCTGGCCCCTCTTTCCGCGCTACAAGACTCATCGCCCGGACAGCGCCATCAGAGAATTGACGGGCATCATCCCCCGCTATTTCATGCGCCATCGGCGCAGAAGAGACTCGCTCAAGGTGCTGCGGACATTTCTGCATCAGCGTGTTCCCTTCTATTTCATGCCGCTGCAGCTGGATTCTGACTCGCAGATACGCCGCCATTCTCCCTTTACCGGTGTTCTGGAATCCATGGCTCAAGTTATCACCAGCTTTGCCAAGTATGCGCCCAAGGACAGCTATCTGCTGATCAAGAATCATCCTTTTGACAACGGGCTGATCAATTACCGCCGTTACATGCGTTCTCTGGGGAAAGCCACCGGCTGCGCCAACCGCCTGCGCTTTATCGAAGCCGGACAGGCAGACATCATCATTCAGAACTGCAAGGCCGTTGTGCTCTGCAACAGCACTGTCGGACTGAGCGCCCTGTGCCGGAACAAGGCTGTCTACTGTCTGGGAAAGGCCATCTACGCCCTGCCCGGCCTGGCGGTAAATGCGGAACAGATGCCTCTTGCGGATTTCTGGCACAATCATCCCGCACCGGATCGCCGGCTGCTGGAGGACTTTCTGCGCCTTCTCAAAAACGAGGCCCTGCTGCCGGGGAACTTCTATACGAAAGAAGGTATTGCCGACGCCGTCAGAGCATCTCTGGGACGTCTGGGCATAGCATAAGGAAGGAAAGTCCCTCCGGCGCGGACACGCCCCCTGCTCTTCCCACATCTCCTGAAAAAACGAAAAGACCCCGCATCGTTACGGATGCGGGGTCTTACATCAGATACAGAACGCTTAGAAGGAATAAATAAACAACGTACTGATGTTCCAGGCATCGCGGATCTGGTTGGAACCGCCGCCGGTATTGGCTCTGCCCCAGGTATTGTCGCTCTTGTCGAGCCAGAGGGTCACATAGGTAACGTCAAGATTGAAACGCAGATTGTCGTAAATCTTGAACTTATTGGAAAGGCCTACTTCAAAGGCATAATCCTTCTGCGTCATATAGACGTTATCGCGACCTACATAGGAGGTACCGTCAGGATTATTGGGCGCCATCCACGCCCCCGTGCGATCATGCAGCCTGCTCAGGATGCCGGAATCGTTGGTGCCTCCGAAGAAGCTCACGTGCAGGGTATGACGGATATCTTCAAGGAAGCTCACATCCTTGAGGCGTGCGCCGAAGCCCCACGTACCCGCAAGGTTGTTGTTGATGGCGCGGTCGCGTTCCAGCCCGTTTTCATTGACGCCCGAATAGAGCGTTTCAACTTTGAAATGTTTTGTATCCACAAGAAATAAACCAGCCTTGAGCGTCGCGAGCCGACACAGCGCTCAAGGCTTTTTTTATTCCTGAATATATTTCTTCGCTAGTTTTTGCCCTGATTCCTCGAAGAAGCTGTTTCACCTTGCTCCACATCTTTTCTATAGGATTCAAATCTGGACTGTACGCTGGAAGAAATAACACTTTTGCTTTCCGGTTGCGAATCACTTCTTCCGCTACCTGTGACTTGTGAGAAGATAGATTATCCATGATAACTATATCTCCTTCCCGCAGTGATGGTGCCAGGATCTTTTGGACATACACTTCAAAAATTGTTTTGGTGAGCGAGCCTTCAAAAACAAAACTCTCTGTTGTCCCATCAAGGCGAATGGAAGACACGACTGTCATTGAAAGGACACGACCAGCTATGACTGCATCACAACAACGGGCACCTCTGCGGGCTCGCCCATAACGGCGCGTCATGTTGTTTCGTACACCGGACTCGTCAAGAAAGACGAGATGCTTCATATCGTTATTTTTCTGGAATATTTTCCATCTTTGTCGTGTGCGTACGATGTCTGTGCGCTCCTGCTCCTTCGCTCTGAGAGTTTTTTTTAAAAACAAAGCCAAGAGCCTTTACAAGCTTGTGAACAGCATTCAAGGAGCATTGCTTGTCAAAGTACGTACGGATTTCATCCAGAGTTATATCTGGTCTTTTCTCAAGCAGTTCAACAAGTTGTTTTCGTTCTTCTTCCGAGAACATAGAAACTCTGTGTCCACGGGGAAGCGCCTTCACTCTTCCCTCTGTCTGATAAGCGCGAAGCCATCTGTTGATGGAAATGAGATGATACCCGAGAGTCTCAGCAATTTGCTGAGGGGGAACTCCTGAGTTATATGCCTTAATCGCTAACATTCGTATTTCTTGGCTCGCTATTTTCATGGCTGTACGATAACATGTTTTTTTAACATTTCAAAGTTGAATTGCTCTAGAACAGGACACCGCCGACAGTGGTGGTGATGACGGCAGTCACAATATAGGCCATGAGAATGGCCAGCGGCGCGGTCTTCCAGATGGCCCTGGTATCAGACCATTCGTTGCCGTGCAGCAGGGCGGCGCTGGCGCTGGCGGCCGGCGTCAGGAAGGCAAAGTGCACGCCCATGACGACCATGATCAGCGGCAGTTCCGGCGACGTGCCCGAAGCCTGGCAATAGCTGAAGATAATGGGCATAAAGGCCACGCCCACGGCCTCGTTGTTCATGACCTGCGTAAGAGCCGTGGCGGCGAAACCGATGAACAGGGCAAAGAACAGCGGAGAACCGCCGCCGAACACAGGCTCCAGAATCTGAATCAGAAATTCGGTAATCCCGCTGCCCTTGGCGGCCATGGCCCCGGACAGGGGCTGCACAAAGGCAAGCAGCAGCACGATGCCCCAGGTAACGCCGGAGTCCACCATGGTCTTGAAGCCCAGCAGGGGCTTTCCTTCCACCTTGATGCAGGCCATGACCGTGACCAGCAGAATAACGATGCCGGTATTGCCGATGGACTTGAGGAAACGGGTCAGGAAGAAGTCGGCGGGCAGGAAGTTGGGGGCCAGCAGCAGGCCCACCAGCAGGAAAAGAAAGACCAGCACGGTCTTCTGCACGCCGCTCAGATTAAGGTTGCCTTCGGCGTCCAGACGGGAGGCATCAAGGTTCTGCAGCTTGCTCATGTCGGGACGGAAGATGAACTTGCCCATAAGAATAAACAGGGCGCTGCACAGGGCGCAGATAATCAGGGCAAGCAGCATGTACTTGGCATAGTCGATACCCGTTCCGGCCATAGTTTCATAAGCGCTGAACACGGTCAGCGCGGCCTGCTTGAACGGAATGAGCGCCATGCCCACCTGCGCGGCAAAGACAATGCCGAAGACCATCATGGTCGGATAGCCTTCGCCCTTCTTATAGCCGCAGACCTCGCAGACGCCGTACAGAATACTCCAGCCGATAATGGCCGCCGGCGACGCGCTGGTCAGACCGCCCAGAATAAAAATAGAGCCCAGGAAGGTATACGTAAACAGCCACGGCTTGCCCGCCACGCACTTGCGCGTGATAAACCAGAGAGAAATAAAGCGCGACAGGCCGTAATGGTTGATGGTGGCGCAGAAGACAAAGATAAAGAACATCATCTGCACAATGGGATCACCGAAGCTCTTGTTGAGCAGAAGCCCCGGCTTCATCCCGCCGATAAGCATAAGCGCCAGAAGACCGGCAAGGCTGGGCCAGACAATTTCAATAAAAACCCAGCCGTACAATACACCAAGAAAAATGCCGATGAGGTTCATGCCCAGCGGCGTCAGGGGGGCAACGGGATCAAGCTGTCCGAAGCCGAACATGATAATCAGACAGATCGCCGTATGGACATAATACGACAGCGAAAAGGAAGGCTTTTTCGCAAGAGAAGGCGTGGGAGCTGCGGTCGTTGCGGCCATGAGAGAATCCTGCCTCGTAGGTTACATGTGCGGCGCGCACCCGGCGGGGCCATCCCGCCGCCGTGCCGCGTCGCCCGGCCTTCCGGCGCGTGTCCGCCAATGCGCCTGGGCCTGCTGCGCGGATTGCCCATCCTTTCAGCATGTGAAAAAGATTGCATGACAGACCAATGTAGTGTCAAATCAAAAGTTCTTGACTCATTGTTTGATTAAATCAAACATCTTTATATTGGTCCCTCCCTCCAGCCCAAATTATCTCCGCCCATCGTCTCGCCCGGCAATGATGACAACGTTATTTTGTGTAGCATGTTTTTAAAATACGTGTTACTAAAAGGCCACGCCGCCATGCTTCGCTGCCGGACGCGCAGTTCTGCAGGAGCACGGGACAGGAGCGGCCCCACGATCCCAGCATCCGCCGACGGAGAGCCCCTCATCATGACACGACACGTTCTCGCCACGCTGACGCTTTTTTTCACGTTGCTTGCCCTTGCCGCCTGCCGCAACGACACTTCTTCCGCCGACACGGACTCCCCGCAGGAGCTGCGTTACGCCGCAACAAAAGATATACGCGACATCAACCCCCACCTGTATACGGGAGAAATGGCCGCGCAGGCCATGCTTTTTGAGCCGCTGGTCAGCAATACGCCGGAAGGTATCCGGCCGTGCCTTGCCGAAAGCTGGGACATCTCCGACGACGGCCGGATATATACGTTCCATCTGCGCCGCGATGTACGCTTCTCCGACGGCGAAGCCTTCAATGCCGCCGCCGTCAAGCAGAACATGGACGCCATTCTTGCCAACCGGCAGCGCCATGCCTGGATGGACCTTATCCGCAAGATTGAGCGTGACGAAATTGTGGATGAATTCACCTACAGGCTCTACCTGCGCACGCCCTACTATCCGACCCTGATTGAACTCAGCGCGCTGCGCCCCTTCCGCTTCATTTCTCCCCGCTGCCTCATCAACGGTCAGAGCAGGGACGGCGTGCGCGGCTACGCCGGAACCGGGCCGTGGCTGCTGGCCGAACATAAGGAACGGCAATACGCCCTGTTCACCGTCAATCCGCTCTACAGGGGAGAAAAGCCCCGTATCCCCGCCGTGCGCTGGATCGTCATGCCCGATCATCAGTCCATAGCGCTGGCGCTGCAAAAGGGCGACATCCATCTTGTCTTCGGTTCCGACGGCGATATGCTGCAACAGGAAACCTTCGAGGCCCTGCGCCGCGCGGGCAAACATGCAACGCTGCTCAGCCCGCCCATTGCTTCCCGCGCCCTGCTGCTCAACAGCCGCCAGCCGTTTACAGAAGAACGCGGCGTGCGGCAGGCCCTGCAATATGCGGTCAACCGGCGCGCCATTGTCGAAGGCATTCTTGACGCCACCGAAAGCCCCGCCCTGACGCTCATGGCCCCGACCGTCCCCTATTGTGATGTGCCGCTGGAGCCCCGGGACTACGACCCGGCCCGTGCCGCCGCCCTGCTGGATGCGGCCGGCTGGCCTGTCGGCCCCGACGGCCTCCGCCACAAGGACGGCCGCGCGGCGCGCATCCGCCTCTACTATAATGCCGACAATGCTCAGGAACGCAGCATCAGCGAATACATTCAGGCGGATTTCAAAAAAATCGGCGTTGATCTGCGCATCATCGGCGAAGAAACACAGGCCTTCCGCGACCGGCAGCGCTCCGGCGACTTTGAACTCCAGTATGCGCGCTCCTGGGGCGCTCCCTATGATCCCCAGTCCTATCTGTCTTCGTGGCGCATTCCGGCCCACGGCGACTATCAGGCGCAGGCCGGTCTGGACTGCAAGCCCTGGCTCGACCAGACCGTCACCGCCATCATGGCCGAAACCGACGAGACAAGACGCCGCGCCATGTACAGGGAAATTCTTTCCCGTATTCATGAGGAAGCCGTCTATCTGCCGCTCTCCTACTCCCGCACGCGCGCAGTCCATGCGAAAAATCTTCACGGCGTCACCTTCGATATAAGCCAGTACGTCATCCCCTTTGAAAAGATGTTCTTTGCCTCGGGTGA
>DXFI01000072.1 GCA_019114565.1 Candidatus Desulfovibrio intestinigallinarum
GGGGGGCTTGGGGGGAAGGGAAAAACCTCTCGCGCCAGCAGCGACCGAAGGCGGCCGCAGGCCGTGCCCGTTGCGACGAAGGAAGCTACGGGCATCGACAGCAGAGATGAGGGGTTTCCCTTCCCCCCAAACAACTTATGAATAGTGTTAACAGGCCCTGGAGCGTTTCAACTTTGAAAAAGGTGAAACGCGAGGCGGCGGCACGGCGCCGCCCGGCTCTGTCGTTTTGCGGCCTTCAGGCCAGATGATGCTGGCGCATCTTGCGCCAGAGAGTATTCAGGCTGAGATCCAGCGCCGTGGCAACCTTCTTGCGGCTTCCGCCGAAACGGCGCAGGCTTTCGCGCAGAATGGCGGCCTCCACGCGCTCCAGTCTTTCCCGCAGCGTGCCCTCCGCGGGCACGCCCGTTTCCGCTGACGCAGCCTCCCGCGGCGTCAGCTCCTGCTGGCGCATGCGCAACTCCTGAAGAATCTGAAGCCACAGGGAAAAATCATGCTTCCCCGTGCCCAGCAGAAGCGCATAGCGCTGCAACAGCGCATCCAGCTCCCGGATATTGCCGGGCCAGTCATATTCCTGCAGCACCGGCGCAAAGGATTCCGGCAGCGGTTCCAGGCGGCAGCCGCTCCGCTCCAGCAGACGCTGCGCCAGCCGGGGGATATCTTCCCTGCGTTCCCGCAGGGGCGGAATATCCAGACGCAGCAGACTCAGCCTGTAGAACAGATCCGCCCGGAAGCGCCCGGCCCGGACCTCGTGAACGAGATCCTTCCAGGAAGAACTGATGACGCGTACCCGGACGGTATAGGGCCGCTCCCCGCCCAGGCGATAAATTTCTCCCGTTTCCAGCACCCGCAGCAGACGCACCTGCACCGCCGGAGAAATGTCCCCGATTTCGTCAAGGAAGATCGTACCGCCGGAGGCCACTTCCAGCAGCCCCTCCTTGCCGCCCCGCCGCGCGCCGGTAAAAGCCCCTTCCTCGTACCCGAAAAGCTCGCTTTCCAGCAGGGTTTCCGGCAGTGCGCCGCAGTTGAGCGCCACAAAGGGCCCCTTGCGCTGCGGGCTTTCCTGATGCACGGCATGCGCAAAGAGCTCCTTGCCGGTACCGCTCTCTCCGTGAATGTACAGAGCCCCGCCGGACGCGGCAAAACAGCGGGCCTTTTCCCGGGTAGCGCGCATGACGGGGCTGTCGCCGATGATGTCGGCAAAGGAATAGCGGGCCGACAGGGAATGATGCCGGTTCTTCTTCAGACGATTCTGTAATTCCCGGACCCGCGACGCGGGAGAAAGTACGGCAAAAGCGCCGCAGGATTTGCCGCGCACCGTAACGGGATGCGCCGAGAACAGCAGTTCCCGCCCCTTGCCCAGCGAGACGACACCCTCGGCAGGGCTGGAAGTCTGCATGACCCGCCGCAGACGGAGCTGCTCCACCAGCTCGGCCGCCTGCGGCAGCAGGTGACGGGCCATCTCGTTGTGCAGCACGAGCCGTTCCTCGGCATCGATCCCCACAATGCCTTCATGCAGGGCTTCCACCATGCCGGACATCCAGGCAAGGCGCTCGTTGTCCCTGCGCATGGCTACGGCGATATTGACGGCCTCGTCCAGCGCCCGCTCCAGATTGCGCAGACTCGGCATGACGATGACCGCCGGGCAGTGCTGCGCCTGTGCCACCTCGGCGCTGATGCCGCCGCCCACGATGCAGCCCGCGCCCATTCTGATGGCCGAGGCAATGCCCTCCACATGTTCCTGCGTTGTCGTGAACAGAATGGGCAGAATGGAGATGTGCAGCAATTCGGCAAAAGGGCCCACCCATTCGGGGATGCGCTCATAGCAGGTGACGGCAATGGACGAGCTGTACTGTCGCGCCTGCATCAGACTGCGCAGCACGGAAAGATGATCATTGGAAATGGTCACGACAGGATGACGCAGCTGGCCACGCATCAGACGGCCGGTGCCGCCGCCCCCCAGAATGACCTCCACGCCGTCATCCAGCAGTTCCCGCGCCACGGGCAGCGCCTTTTCCATGGAGGCAAGACGTATTTCCATTCCCATGCCGCGTCCCTGGGCGTACTCGCGGACAGCCTCGGCAATGGCGCGGGAATTGGATACAAAGGCAAAGCGAAAAGGATGCTCGGGCATGAAACCTCCCGGGCTGATGTTCTCCGCAGCAAACCGGAACGCGGGATCGCGGAACAGAAAACACCCTCTGCAACGGCGCAGCTTCAGGGCTGCCCTGTTCTACTCTCGAAACTGCCCGGCATACAACGGCGGATCTCCCCCTGCGCAGGGAGAAAAATCACTCGCCTGCGGGAACTCCTTTTTCCCCGCGGACGATACCGGAACATGCCGCAATCCGCTCCCGGCATCAAAACGCGCAGGCATCCCGCCCTTTGCGCTCATGCCCCGTGAAGGGGCGTCATGAAAAACGCCGACACCCCCCGCAGCGCCGGCGCCTCGGGGGGAAGGACGGGGAACCGGGGGAAGGGAACCCTGTGCGTCGGCAGAGGGCCTTCCCCCGGAAAAACATCCGGAAGTCTACAGCACAACGTCTCCCACATAGCGGCGCTTGACGCAGAAATGCTGCTTCCACGCTGCCCAGGCGCGCTGGCCGATGATCATTTCCTCGTCGGGGTCGCCGATGGGGAAGGGTCTGGGAGCCGTCGCCGGGTCCCACAGGCCCTTTTTCCGGCGCTCTTCGCGCTGATCGATGAGCCAGTCGTTATAGCTTTCATAGACGATATGGCCTTCAAAGCCGTCAAGCGTCGCCGCCCGGATGCGACCGTCAAACTCCTTGTACTTGGCGATCATCAGATCGGAAGGCATTTCCGGCTCCACATCGTTCTTGTAGCCGGCTTCCTCCAGCTCCTTGCCCGCGACAGCGGCAAAGATGCGCTGATCACGCGGCGACAGCAGGTCCTTGTAAATGCCCACGTACTTGTCGGAGATGGGCTTGCCCAGCGGCGCATGGTCGCGGGACGCTCCGCGGGCCTTGCACAGATCGGTCTTGTAAAAATCGAACATCCCTTCCTCGAACTCCTCGCCGAGGAATTCGCACACCCCGCGCATGACGCGCTCGGGCTCGCGCACCAGATCCTCATACCGCAGATCGAGCCAGAGACCGCGCTCGCGCAGCGGTTCGCGCCACTCCTTGACGGCGTTCCAGCAGCGCTTCCAGGAGTGGGCCGCGCAATAGATATTGGTCGGGCCGAAGGAGGACTCCAGATAGTCTACGCAGGCGTCGCGGCCGTCCCGCGTGATGTAGATGAACTGGGCGTCCGGGAAATCATGGTGCATGGGTCCCACAAAGTAAAGATTGTGCGGCGTTTTCTCGCCCCAGCGGGGCTTCTGCACATAGCGGGCAAAGCGCATGTGCATGGCCGCATACAGGCCGGCAAAGCTGCGTTCGGGAGCCAGCTCGATGACTTCGTCAAGGATGGTCCGCGGGTTGACCTTCATGCCCCAGAACGGCGTTTTCAGCCCGAAGACCATTTCCTCGGCCAGCGTGCGGAAGTTGGCTTCCACCGACAAATCGCCGTAGGTATGCAGGTAGGGATAGAAACGGGGATAGTACCACACCACTTCCGGGACGGCGATACGGGAATGGCAGCCCAGCAGGGCCATTACCAGGGTCGTGCCGGAGCGTTCGGCGCCAATCATGAAAATGGGACGTTCTTTCAGAATGAGAGCCATCAGACGTTCTCCTTTGCAAGATGATGAAATACGCTGTGCGGCAGAAACCGCTTCCGCCCCGCCTCTGCCGCAAGGCCGGGGGCCTTCCGGGGTCAGAACTGCCCCAGGGAGCGAACAACGATGTAGGCGCCGAGCAGGATGCACACGACGGAGACCATCCTCTTCAGGACGCCGCCCGAAACGGTGTGCGCAAGACGCGCCCCGCAGACCACGCCGACAAGTTCCGCGCCCGTAACCCAGGCCGCCAGCGACAGATCCACAAAACCGTGCATGACGTTGCCGATGGAACCCGACGCCGCCGCCGTAATCTGGATGACCTGACTTGTGGCAATGGCCGTCAGCGGGGCAAAGCCCAGCACCACCATCAGGGGAACGGACAGCACAGGGCCGCCCACGCCCGTCAGCCCGGAGCCGAAGCCCACCACCGCGCCAATCAGCACCAGCCCCAGCTTTTGCGAAAGCGTGCCTTCATAGACGCGGGTTCCGCCTCTGGCCGGCCGCAGCGCGTAGACGCCGGCAAAGATGATGATCGCTCCCAGCACCAGATTCAGCACATGGGCCGGCGCATGCGCGTTGACCAGGGAACCGGGATAGCCCGCCAGCAGCCCCCCCACGCACACCGGGATGGTAATGCGCCAGTCAATGCTCCCGTGCCGCTGGTACAGCCAGGTTCCCAGAAGCCCCGTAAACAGAAAGCTGAACAGGGAAGTGCCCATGGCCATGTGCGTGGACATGCCCGTGATGCCGGACAGGGCCGGAATGAGAAGAATGCCGCCGACGCCGACAGTGCCAATCAGCGCCCCCACGACAACAGCCACCACAAGAAGAAGGACAAACACGGTGCATTACCCCCGGAAAAACAGATTCTGCACTCAGAGAGCAAACAGCATGCCACGATTTAACATATTAAAATAAAAGAATATTTTTTCAAAAAATAAAATCATCCATTCTATTACTGCAATTTAAGCATCTCAAAAATCGCATGCCCGTCTTCCGCCCGCGCACGGCGGAAAAAAAGAAAGCGCCCGGCATGACACCGGGCGCGGAGGGGGTGTTCGACAACCCCGACGGAAGCTCTCCGGAGGAGAAGGGCAGCTCCGTCGCAAGGGCGAACAGCCTTACTTGGGAGGCAGGATATAGAAATCAAGACCAAGCCATACGACCGTCACATAGAAGAAGGCAAAGGTCAGGGCAACGGACAGGACGCAGGCAATAATCCCCCAGACGAACATGGTCCGCAGATTGGCGCCATAACCGGCGACGATACCCTGTGCGCCGGTGGCTGAGGCCACGGCATAGGCCCAGCTGATGGCCGAACCCGTCACCCAGACCCAGGCCACAGCCCCGAATTCAAGCCCCCGCCAGGAATCCATGGCCTCGATGGCCAGCGGCACCATGACACCCGCGGCGGCCGTGTCGCTGGTCACCTGCGACAGCAGGTTGGGGAACAGGCTCCAGGCAAAGAGCGACAGCGTGTCATTCACGCCCACAAAGGGGGCCAGCCACTGGCTGAACACGGCTCCCGCGCCTGTGGCCGACAGAATCTTGCTCAGAGCCACCGAGGCAGGCCACATGAAGATGATCGTAACGGGAAAGAACTTGCGCAGCGTCTGCGCGGAAAGGACAGTCTCGCCGGGACACGTCCGGGAGGGAACAAAGAGCAGAATCATGGGAATGATGCAGAACATCTGCGTCGGCTTCAGCCAGTCCCACATGGGGCCCTTAGTCCACGGCGCATACAGCGGCTGCAGAACAGCCAGGCCGATGGCCAGCACAAAGGCAAAGAAGGATATCTTCTCCTCAAACGTCATGGGACCGAGCTTGTCCAGCTCCTGACGGTAAAAGTCACGCGTACCGCCGAACGTTTCACGATCCGAGGGCATGAAGAACATCAGAATGCCCACGGCCAGAATGATGACCAGAGAAACGGGCACCATGCGCAGCGTCCAGTCTATAAAATAAATATCGTAACCAAGATACTTGTTGAGCAGACCGAACGTCACCACGGACTGCCCGCCGCCCAGCGGCGTTGCCATGCCGCCCACGGAAGCCCCCCAGGCAACGGCAATCAGAATGTTGGAGGCAGCCTTCGAATTCCAGCGCTGCTCATTATTTTCATAGCCCACGTACATCAGCGCGGCCACGGCAATGGGAGCGAACATGGCCGCCACCGTCGTATTGCCGACCACAAAGGAGGTAATGGCGCACAGCACAAACCAGCCGGCAGTCTGGGCCCGTACGTTGCCGCTGACACGCATGAGAAAATTAAGGGCGAGGCGGCGGGCAAAGCCCCAGCGCACCCAGGCGGCCGTAATGGCGGTAGCGCCGAAAATAAGCACGGCCTCCTTGTGCACATAGGCTTCCATGACCTTGGTCAGAGGCATGTAGCCGTAGATGCAGGCCACAAAAAGCGGCACCAGGCAGGTCAGCTTGATATCCACAACCGTCGTGACCCACCACCAGACCATCCAGAAGAGTATACCGAAGGCGAACCGGGCATTTAACGGCCCGAAGCAGGGCAGCGCCAGCGCCACAAGCAGCAGAGCCGGACCGCCGAGAAAGAGGAGCAGCCACTTGCCGGAAACCGAAGACTTCATAGACCATCCTCCGGGAAGATATGAAAGGTGAAAACCGTGCCCGAAGCCGAAAATCCGCCGCAATGCCGCTATCTGCCGGACGCTTCCCGCCCCGTTGCAGCGAGAGGCCCTTCCGGTGGCGGCACAGGAATATGCTCACTCCCGAATCGGACAAACGCCGATGCCATTCTGAAAAACGGAGTCGCCCCAGCTCTCCGCGCCGCCGCGCACCGGCGGCGCATTCACGGCTCCTTCCGCATCAGGTCCGCGCAACCTGCAAAAAACGGAACTTGCCAAAAGGCAGCGGAAGATGTACTTGCCCCAGATGCTGCGACGCCCGCCGTTTTCAGAACAGGCCGCCGGGCCCGCATCGCGGCTTTTCCGCCGCATGAGCCCGGGCGTTCGCAGAAAGAGGCGCGGCATTCTGTCAGCGGCACAAACGCATCCGGCATGCTTCATGATGCATCCGCAACCATTCCGACAGAAAGTACCGCCGCGTTTCCCGCAGCAGACACGCACAGTGCGTCTTCCTTTCCCCGCATTTCATCGGCATTCGTTGTGAATAAAAGAGCAAGTCCTGTGCCACAGGATTTTTACACGTCAACACACTGTAACTACTTATCTTTTTATTTTTCACTCTTATAAAAGCCATTTGATTTCTGCAAAGGGGGATCTCAAAAATGAAACCGTCGCAGCACAGGGGTCCGCACGCCGGCGCAGGAAGGCAGGAAACACCATGCGTATAGCCGTGGCCGTCAGCGGCGGCGTGGACAGTCTGTGTGCTCTGCTCCGTCTGTCGCGCGCGGGGCACGATGTGCTGGCCCTGCACGGGCTTTTTCTCCCGGATGCGACAGCGGACGGGCCCGCGCCCGAAGGTCTGCGCAGGGCCTGCCGGACCCTCGGTCTGGAATTTCATGTGGCGGATTTGCGGGAAGCCTTCCGGCAGGCGGTCATGGAGCCTTTTGCGGCGGCCTATGCGGCGGGCGAAACGCCCAACCCCTGCGCCCTCTGCAATCAGCGCATCAAGTTCGGCGTCCTTCAGGATGCCGCCCTGGCGCTGGGGGCCGATCTGCTGGCCACAGGTCACTACGCGCGTCTTGCCTCCGCAACGGAGTACGACGCCGCATGGGCCGCGACCCTGCCGCACGGGCCGGATCGTCCGCCGCTGCTGCTGGCCGCGGGGGCCGACGCAGCCAAGGATCAAAGTTATTTTCTGGCTCTCGTGCCGCCGCAGCGCCTGCAACGGGCCCTTTTTCCGCTGGAACGGCGCACCAAGGCGGAAAGCATCGCCGAAGTGGCGGCCGCCGGTCTTGACGTGCCCGTTCCCGGAGAGAGTCAGGAAATATGCTTCATTCCTGCGGCGGAAGATGCCTACCGGGATTTTCTGCGCCGTCAGTGGGCGGCGCAGGGCCTGCCCGTGCCCGCAGGCGGCCCCGTCGTGCTGGAAGACGGCCGGGAAATCGGACGGCACGGCGGTCTGTGGCGGCATACCGAAGGCCAGCGCCGGGGTCTTGGCATTGCCTGGAGCGAACCGCTCTACGTGCTGGGCAAGGACAGAGACAGCAACAGTCTGATCGTAGGCCCGCGCGACCGCCTCGGTATGCGCGCCTGCCGTGCCCGGCAGGTGGTCCTGCACGTCCCGCCCCGTCTCTGGCCCGCTACGGTTCTGGCGCGCGTCCGCCACCGCCAGCGCCCCGCCCCGGCGCAGGTCGTTCTCGACGGCGACACCCTGCGCATCACGCCGCACGAATCCCAGTTCCCCGGCGCTCCCGGGCAAATCGCCGCCGTCTACAGCATGGACGGCCTTGTGCTGGCAGGCGGCATTCTGGATCAAATCGCCATGCTCCCGCGTTGAGAAGCGTTGTGGAAGGCTTTTCCGGGGGAGGGGAACCCCCTTGGCTAGCGCGCAAGGGTGTTCCCCTCCCCCCGGCCCCCACCCTTCCCCCAACGCGCTTTTCTCAAAAAAACGGAACGATACGAAAACGCCGGAGCTTTCCTTTCGGTAATCGTCTCCCGGAAAAATAAAACGCGAGGCTGCGGCACAGCCCACCCAGCCCAAAGTGAGCGAAAAAAAACGCATTTTTTCCACGAAACGACAGGCCGTATGGTTTGAAATGTGAAGCGTTTCAAACTGAAAATGCCATAGAATATTTGATGAACGTTTGCTGCTGGCTTCCCCGTCTTCCGAAAAAGCGCGCTGGGGAAAGGATGGGGGGCTTGGGGGGAAGGGCCCAGCCTTTTCACAGCGCAGCGAGAAAAGGCGTTCTCGTAGTCCTCTCGCGCGAGCAGCGACCGAATGGCGGCCGCAGGCCGTGCCCGTTGCGACGAAGGAAGCTACGGGCATCGACAGCAGAGATGAGGGGTTTCCCTTCCCCCCAACAGACTACGGGCACAGACGCAAAAAGCCCTCCGCAGGAGAACCTGCGGAGGGCTTTTTACATCAGGGGCACGGCGTACGTGTTACGCGCCCGCAAGAAGGATGAAGCAGACGATACCCACAACGACGCCGTAGATGGTGAAGGGCACCACGGTGCGGCGGAGGATGGGGCCTTCATGGCCGATCATACCGAGCACGGCGCACACGGCGACGATGTTGTGGATGCAGATCATGTTACCCATGGCGCCGCCGACGCCCTGAGCGGCCACGATGATGTAGTGACCGGGCACGGAGTAGTTGAGAGCCGTGGCAACGTTCCACTGGAAGTTACCGAACAGCATGTCGGACACGGTGTTGGAACCGGTGATGAACGCGCCGAGACCGCCCACGAAGGAGGCCAGCATGGGCCAGGCATTACCGGTCAGCCACGCGCGGGCCTGAGACATGTGTTCGGTGTATTCGGTGGCGCTGGAGGCCTTGATCAGGCCGGACCAGTCGGGACGCCATTCGGAGCTGGGCGGAAAGTTCCAGACGCCGTCCTTGGGCAGACAGAAGCCCTTCTTGGTCAGCCACACCAGCGCGCCGAGGCCCACCAGACCGCCGACCATGGAGGGCAGTTCAGGACCGCCGAGCCAGGCCAGCAGCATGTAGGGCACCAGGAAGCAGACGGAAGCCATGAGGCAGTAACGCCAGGCACGGAAACCTTCCATCCAGGACTTGTTGGCGCCGAAAATACGGGTCATGAACCCGAGCAGGAAGATGGGCAGAATGAAGCCCATGGGCAGATGCATCAGAGTGACGTATTCACCGATGATCTTGTAGACCCTGGTGGGATCGCTGTAGCCGGCGGCCGCCATGGCAATGCTTTCCAGCGATTTGAAACCGGCCAGCACGGGGGTGCCGACAGCGCCGAAGGTCGTGGGCACGCTGTTGAAGGCCAGACAGATGACCGCGGCGCACAGGGGCGGGAAGCCGAGGCCCAGCAGCAGCGGCGCGGCAAGGGCGGCAGGCGTGCCGAAGCCCGCGGGCCTTCGATGAAGGCCGCGAACATGAAGCCGATGATGATGGTCTGCACGCGCCGGTCAGGGCTGATTTTCTTCATGCCCGCCTGAATGGTTTCCATGGCGCCGTTATAGTGCAGGGTGTAGTAGATGAGCAGCGCGCGCCGAACACGATGATCAGCACGCCGATGGCGGTGATGGTACCTTCAATGGACAGGGCGACCAGACGCATGGGGGCGATGTCCCAGACGGCCCAGGCAATAAGGGCTCCGACCAGCCACGAAAGCGGCATGGCGCGCGTCGAGGGCCAGCGCAGGCCGGCCATCAGAATCAGCGCCAGCAGAATCGGAATGAACGCACAGAGTGCCAGAAAACCAATGCTCATGAAACCTCCTCCATCTCTGTGTTGTGCGGCCATCAGACCGGCACGACTGCCAAAGGAAACCTGTATGCCTGAACGAAGACGGCGCGCGGCGATTCGTTCAATCGCCGCGCGCCGTCAATCATTTTCAGCAATGCAGATCGCTGCTGTCGCCAGAATCAAGAAACCTGTGTCGCGTTTGCTCTCCAAGAAAAACCGCAGCGTCTGCGAGATAGCGGACACCGGAGCGAGCCCGGCGTTAGGGCAGCATCCAGCGCAGGGGGCCAGCCTGCAGCCAAGTCAGCACGCAAATGCACACGGTCATGGCCAGACTGTGCGGCAGAGCGAAACGGAAGAGATCGCCTTCCTGCCCCACCATATTGGTGGCCGCAGTGGCCACGCTGATGGACTGGGGCGAAATCATCTTGCCGGTGACGCCGCCGGAGGAGTTGGCGGCCACGGCCAGTTCGGGATACATGCCCACCACTTCCGCAGTGTTGCGCTGCATGCCGCAGAACAGAGCGTTGGACGATGTGTCCGAACCGGTCAGAAACACGCCCAGCCAGCCCAGCAGGGGCGCAAAGAGCGGGAACAGGCCGCCGGTCATGGTAAAGGCGATGCCCAAGGTGGAACTCATGCCGGAGTAATTCATGAGGTAGGCCAGACCAAGGATCATGGCGATGGTCACAATGGGGAAGCGCAGCTGCACCACGGTGCGGCCGAAGCAGCTGACGGCCTTGCCGAAGGAATAGCCGGGCATGAGCGGCACGGAGAAGAGACCGGCAAGGAGGATGGCCGTGCCGCCAGCGGACAGCCAGTTGAACGTGAACTTCGCGCCGTAGACGCTGTCGGCGGCGATGGGAGCGGTCTTCACCACCATCCCGTCAAGACCGGGCCAGCCGAAGGTGATGACGGAGCCGGGAATGGCGTTCAGCAGATTCTTGAACTGGGGCAGTCCCCACAGAAAAACCATAACGGCCAGAATGATATAGGGGCTCCAAGCGCGCAGCACCACACCCATATTGATGGGGCCAGCCTTTTCCAGAGCGGAAGCGGCGCTGTCTTCGCCCTCGAAGCGCCAGACATTGGCGGGCTTCCAGACGCGCAGCAGGATCACCAAGCCGATGATGGTAATCAGGGCCGACATGATGTCGGGCAGGGTCGGGCCGTGGAAGTTGGAGAACAGGAACTGCGAGCCAGCGAAGCAGACGCCCGCCACGGCAATGGCGGGAAGCACTTCCATGGAGCGCTTGAAGCCGCACATGAGCACGCAGAGCCAGAGCGGCACGATGACGGACATGAAGGGGAGCTGACGGCCGACGATGGCGCTGATGGTCATATCCGAGAAGCCGGACACCTGACCGGCCACGATGATGGGCACGCCGATGGCTCCGAAGGCCACGGGCGCGGTGTTAGCGATGAGACAGACGCCAGCGGCATAGAGGGGCTTGAAGCCCAGCCCCACCAGCATGGCGGCCGTAATGGCCACGGGCGTGCCGAAGCCCGCCGTGCCTTCGAGGAACGCGCCGAATGCAAAGGCGATGAAGATGGCCTGAAGACGACGGTCGTCCGTCAGGCTGGCGAGCGACTGCTTGAGATGCTCGAACTCGCCTGATTCCACCGTCATGTTATAGACCCATACGGCCGTGACGACGATCCAGATAATGGGGAACAGACCGAACGCCGCCCCATACAGGAAGGAATTGACGGCGATGCCCAGCGGCATGCCCCAGACGCCGACGGCAAGCGCCGCCGACAAAACCACGGCCACAAGGGCAGCATGATGCCCTTTGGACCGGCGCACCGCCAGCATGTAGAAAAGGGCAATCAGAGGAATCCCCGCCAGCAGGGCGGAGAAAAGAGCGCCTCCCACCGGGTCATAGACTTGAGTCCACATCGCAACATCTCCTTCTTTTATCGACCAATAAACAAAGCAAAACCTTCAGGCTCCGAACCTGAATATCCCGCCCCCTCGCGTCAGCCATCTGTTCGAAACGCATAGGCCGTCTACTTCTTATTTGGAGGACTCCTTTTATTATCGCATAAACACGCCTGCGTCAATGCTCCTGCGCCACTTGCATCATTTGTCAAAAAGGGAAAGCCCTCCCGGCCTATGCGGCAGCCGATATGCGAAGGCACGCCATACTGTGCCCGCACTCTACAAGAGCAGAGACTGAAACAGCAAAATTTCCAAAAGAGGCAGGGAAGCTACCATGACGCGGCACGCAGCATCATTATGAACTGCTGATTCGCACTGAAAGCCCGGATTCCCCGCCCATTGCAGTAGCCCATAGAACATGCTGCCTTAAAAAAGCAGAACGCGAGGCGGCACAGCGCCGCCTCGCGTTTCACCTTTTTCAAAGTTGGAACGCTCCAGGGTCAGGACTCATTATCAGATGTTGATTTTCCGGGATATTCATCCATGTAATGATGTGAAAAAAGAAAAAAAACAAAATATCATTGCATGTTACAAAAATGTCCATCTTTACCCGTCAGACTCCGCGCGCGGGTTTTGGGGAGGATGGGGGAGTTTTAGGGGGAAGGAACCCCTTTTTGCCGCAAGCAGCGACCCAACGGGCGGCCGAAGGCCGTGTCCGTTAGGCGACGCAGGAGCCTTACGGACATCGACAGCAGAGCAAAGGGGATCCTTCCCCCTCAAGACAAACGTAATGCGTCCTGACCCTAGCGGCCGTCTTCTTCCCGCAGCCGCCAGAGAGTTTGCAGGCGTCGGGCATAGCTGTGCTTTGCGCGCAGCTCCTCCCGCCAGGCGGCGCAGAACGCTTTTGTTTTTTCCGGCGACGCGGCAAAGGTCTCCAGCCGCTCCGGCAAATCCGCGGGACGGCGCAGACGCATGGGTTCCACCAGTGACGCGGGGAATATCTCCAGCCCCGGCGTGGCGTCGCTCAGCAGCAGACCATGCGCGGCCCAGACATCGAAATGACGCTGACTCAGGCTGTGCGGCAACAGCAGACTCGTCACGTTAAGCACAGCGCCGGAACGCGCATAGAGTTCCGGCAGGCCCGCATAATAATCCACGGGAGGCTCCACGGGAGCGCCGGGCAGCACATTCCGCCAGCCATCGTCACCCACAAGGCGCAGCTTCGCCGCCGCCAGAGCTTCCCGCACCCAGTGCACGCGCCGGGCCTGCGAACAGCTTTCCGCCCCCAGTCCCACGCAGCGCACGGCAGTCCCCGGCCAGCAGTCCCCGCCCAGCCGTTCGTGCCACCAGTGAAAATCCGGCGGTACGGGATCGTCCGCCGCCACCAGTTGCAGGCCCTCGGTCAGCAGCTCCGGCGGAACCGAGGCAGCGGCAAAGAAGCTCCCCTTGCGCGGAAAGGCGGAACGCCCCACAAACAGCGGCGACCCCTCCCTCCGGCACAGCGGCGCATGCCACATATGCGGCGCAACGGCCAGCGGCAGCAGCGACACATGTTGCGCGCCCGCCCGCCGCAGACCATCAAGAAAGCTCGCATCCGTGACGCATATGCGGCAGTCCCGCCACCACGGCCCGCGCGCGGCGCTCAACAGATGCCAGGGATTATCCACGCACCAGATGACGACGGAAATCCCCGCCGCAAGGCAGGCATGCGCAAGTCGCCCCTCGGCATCCAGCCCCCGCAGATTGACGGAAAGCAGCATGGCCGGCGCATGCGCCGCCGCCCGGCGCAGCAGCGGAAAGAGCGCGGCCCCTCCCTTGTCCGGCGGATAGTCCAGGACGCGCAGCCCCAGTTCCCGGGCGGCATGCCGCAGCTCCAGATGCAGCAGCCCGTGTTCGTCGCCGGGCAGGATCAGCAGAGGCCCGGCCCCGACGGCACGCGGCGGCAGCGGACAGCAGGCCGCCGCCATACGCCCCAGCAGCGGCCCCCAGAACTCCGGCGCAAGACGCAGCCCCGGCCTGTAGAAATAACGGCGGCAGCGCGCCGCCAGCGTTACGGCCTGTTCCGGCGTCACCTCCTGCCATGAGGACGGCGGCAGCGGCGCGTCCGGCAGCGCGCGGCGCGTGTCCGGACAGTCCAGCCAGAACACGCGCCCGGAAGCGGCAAAGGGCAGCGCCGCCGGATCTTCCGGCCCCAGCCCCAGCAACAGACAGTCGCCGCCTTCCGGGCCCGCCGCTTCCCACTGACGGGCATCGCCCGAAAGCGTCAGCGGGCGTCCGCAAAAATCAGGAATCGCAACACGGCGGGGAGCTCGGGGGGAAGACGTCATGAAAATCTCCGGGCAGACAGGCAAGGAAATACTTGGCTTGCGTCGCAAAAAAGGATATGGCAACGGGCGGTGTGCTATGAAAGAATATCGTGATCACTACTTCCTCAAGGCCAAGCGGGAAAACTACCCCGCCCGTTCCGTCTACAAACTGAAGGAATTGGACGGCAAATTCAAGTTGTTCCGCCAGGGAATGCGGGTTCTCGATCTGGGAGCCGCTCCGGGTTCATGGTCGCTGGGCGCCGCGGAAAAGGTGGGGCGCAACGGCCTTGTGCTGGGCTGCGACATCCAGACCACCGAAACGGTCTTCCCCGCGCAGGTCACCTTCATGGTGGAAGACGTTTTTCAGCGTTCCCCCGAGTTCGAGGCCAGACTCGACGAAATCGGCCCCTTTGACGTGGTCATGAGCGATATGGCGCCTCGCACAACCGGCACCAAGTTTACCGATCAGGCGCGTTCGCTGGAGCTGGCCTGCGAGGCCCTCACCGTGGCCCGCATGCGCCTCAAGCCCGGCGGCAGCTTTGTGGTCAAAATTTTCATGGGGCCGGATATTCAGGAGCTCCTTGCGCCCATGCGCAAGGCTTTCGGCACGGTCAAATCCTTCAAGCCCAAGAGCTCCCGGGCCGAAAGCAAGGAAACCTTCTTCGTCGGCATGGCCTTCCGGGCCGAAGCTGCCCTCGATCCCCACGCTCCCCCCGAGCTTCCCCCTCCCTTCGGGGAATAACGCGCTTTGCCTTTGAACAAGGCGGAACGCGAGGCGGCGGCACAGCGCCGCCCGGCCCGAAGTGAGCGGAAAAACCGCTTTTTTCCGCGAAATGACAGGCCGTACGATCTGAAACGCCACGCGTTTCAGACTGAAAAAGCTCTGGCGTGCGCTCCGGCGCGGCTCTTTCCGGTCGACGCCCGCACGTCCCCCTTGCCAGAACGCACGCGCCGTCTTTCCGGCACACGTTTACCGGCGCTGTCCTGCTCAGGACAATCCGCCATATACACTTTTCTCTTTTTTGGAGGTCATATGTCTGGGCATAGCAAATGGGCCAATATTCAGCACCGCAAGGGCCGTCAGGACGCAAAGCGCGGCAAGGTCTTCACCAAGGCCGCCAAGGAAATCATCATCGCCGCCAAGAACGGCGGCGATCCGGCGGGCAACCCCCGTCTGCGCGCAGCCATTGCGGCCGCCAAGGCCGTGAACTTGCCCAAGGACAAAATCGAGGCCGCCATCCGCAAGGGTACCGGCGAAGATGCCGGCGGCGATCTCACCGAATGCTTCTATGAAGGTTACGGCCCCGGCGGCATCGCCATCATGGTGGAAGTGGCCACCGACAACAAGAACCGCACCGTCGCCGAAGTCCGCCACCTCTTCACCAAGCACGGCGGCAGCCTCGGCACCGACGGCAGCGTGAGCTGGATGTTCGACCGCAAGGGCGTCATCACCGTGGACAAGGCCGCCTTTACCGAAGATCAGATCATGGAAGCCGCCATGGAAGCCGGCGCCGACGACGTTATCGACGATGACGATGTCTGGACCATCCAGACCGCCATGGCCGACTTCGCCGCCGTGCGCGACGCTCTCGAAGCCGCCAACGTGGCCATGCAGTCCGCCGAACTCGCCATGGTTCCCCAGAACCTCACGGCCGTGGACGCCGAAATGGGTCAGAAGGTGCTGCGCCTCATGGACGCTCTCGATGATAACGACGACGTCCAGAACGTCTACGCCAACGCCGACTTCCCCGACGACATGCCCACCGACTAAATCAGCCTTTTGCTGAAGGCTTTTTTCCGGGGGGAAGGATTACAAGAACACCTTCCTCCCGGCCCCCATCCCTTCCCCGGCGCGCTTTATTCAGAGCGTCTTCCGCTCCTCCGCAGCGTAGGCATCGCCGCATCTCCTCTCTGTTTATTTAGAGCGTTTCAACGTTGAAAAAGGTGAAACGCGAAGCGGCGGCACAGCGCCGCCCGGCCCGAATTGAGCGGAAAACCACGCTTTTTCCACAAGACGACAAGTCGTATGCATTTGAAACGCAACGCGTTTCACACTGAAAATTCTTCAGGGCTCTCTGTGGTAACAGTCATCGGCATAGACCCCGGTTCCCGCCTCATGGGCTGGGGTATCGTCAGCGACCGCTCCGGCGTTCTGCGTCTGGAGGGCTGCGGCGTCATCCGCGGCGCTCAGGGCCCGGACAAAAGCTTTTCCGCGCGTCTGGCCCGTATCTATGCCGATCTGAACGACGTTATCCGGCAGTATAAGCCCACGGAAGCCGCCATAGAGCAGGTTTTCACCGCCCACAACGCCGCCACGGCCCTCAAGCTCGGGCAGGCGCGCGGCGTGGCCGTGGCGGCCTGCGCCGCATACGGCATCGGCGTCAGCGACTACCCGCCCACGCTGGTCAAAAAAACGCTGGTCGGCACCGGCAGCGCCGCCAAGGAACAGGTGTCCTTCATGATCCGCCGCCTTCTCAATCTCCGCGACGAACAATGGGACCCGCGCTGGACGCTGGACACGTCCGACGCGCTGGGCATCGCCATCTGCCACCTTACCATGCGCCGCTTTGCCGCTCTTCAGGCCTCGCACTAGAGCGTTTCAACTTTGAAAAAGGTGAAACGCGAAGGCGGCGGCACAGTGCCGCCCGGCCAAAAGTGAGCGGAAAAACTGCGCTTTTTCCGCGAAACGACAGGCCGTATGGTTTGAAATGCAAAGCATTTCAAACTGAAAATGCTCTAGCCTCAGGGCTCATTGCATTTTGTTTTGAGGGATAACGCTTTCAGGGAGCACAAAAAAGAAATGCGCCGCAGGATACCCGCGACGCATTCCGGCGCTTATTGCAAAAAATTTTCCAGGATTATGCCTGTGCAGCCGTCGGAGACGCCGCCTGCGCGGCTCTCTTCAGGGTTCCCAGGGTGGACTGGAGTTCGGAAATCTTCTTCTGAATTTCGTTGGCTGCCGATTCCTTCTGTACCTCGGGCATGGAAGACGACATGACGGATTCAAGTTCCTTCATCAAATCCTGAATCTGCTTTTCCAGCTTGGCCATCTGCCTGCTCGCGGAATCGGTGTCCGCTTCGGAATCGCCGGCAGTTCCGGCGCCCGCCGCCGTGCCCGAATCCTCAACGAACAGCCCCATGCCGCGATAATCGTTGAAAATCGACTTGTAGTCATTGACGGCCTGCGAGGAGGACGCCCCCTCGTCCGCTGCATCCTCTTCCCGCGCCAGCGACGCGCCGAAAGCGGATGCGTACATCTGCCGCGCAAGCGCCAGCGCTTCGGCGGAAATACTTACCGTATCCCCGCTGTCTATCTGCTGGACAGCAGCTTCATTCCGCTCGCGGAACAGCGAGAAAACGTCTGTCTGCCCTCCGCTCCCCAAAGGAAAATAATTCCCGATTTGCATGGTTAAACCCTCCATGCCCGGGAATTTGCAACTTATGGGCCAGCTATTCCCGGAAAACCTCAGGACTCCGGCAACAGCGGCAGCAGGCGGAAAGACATCGGCCCGTCGCCGGGACGCACGAGCCAGAGAGGAGAATCAGCCACAGGATATACGCCCCACAGAGTAGCGGGAGCGGCGTCCTTATCTCCAAGACGGGCCTGCGCGTAGAGCAGCGGCACCAGCCACAGACGCATATCGCCGGGGCGCGCCTGCCGCAGCCAGCGTGTCAGCCCGTCGGCAAGAGAGGACGGCAGATACCGGACAAGGCCGGGCTTACCGTAATAATAGACGTAATAACGGTTCGCGGCGGATTGCGGCGCAGACACGAGACGCAGGGTCGTCCCCTGTCGGCAAAAGACAAGCCGCCGCCCATCCTCCATTGTATGGCTGAACAGCCGATCCGGCGGCATTTTCAGAGCCACGGAGGCAAGCTGCCAGTGACGGGCCACGACCTGATTGATCCAGAAATTCGGATCATACGTAATATCCTGCTGATAGGCCCCAAGCACAAAGAAACGGTCGCCCCGCGTCTGCAGAGGTTCGACGCGCACATCCTTTCCGGCGGAAGCGGCATATATGCGCTCCCGCGCCTCCAGCTCGGCCTTGCCGGAGATAAAGAGCATCAGTTCATGCGGCAGCGTCAGCAGCACAACGCAGAGAAAACAAAGGAAAATATGCCGGGCGCGGCAGACGCTTGCAGGCAAGGCCCCCGCCAGTGCCGCGCGGACAAGCAGACAGCCTCCCAGCAGCATGAACAGAAAAGCGGAAGTGTAGGCACGGGAATCGGGACTGGGCGCAAAAAGATAAGCCCCCTGCCCCATCTGCCCCAGCAGAAGAAAGGCTATTCCCACCGGGGGGAGCTGTCTCCAGAACTTTCGGCCATGACGGCGGATCAGCGTCCACAGGGACCAGACCGTCAGCAGCCAGGGGAGCCAGAACAGACTCTGAACATAAAATTGATCCTGAAACCAGGAAAGGATCTTTTCCGGCAGAGACAGAGACAGAAACCACCCGCTCCGAATCAGAAGACGCTGCGCGTTGCCGGGAGAGTTGAAGAGCAGCGCCAGCCCCGCCAGCAGTGCGCCTAGCCCGCAGATCAAAGGCAGGAGGCGACGCAGGCGTTCGCCCGCGGGCATTGCGGCATTCAGATACCAGAGACGGCAGGTCGCGGCCGTGCCGGCAAGAAAACAGAGTATGGGCGTATTGTACTGAAGCAGGCCGAAATACAGAGAAAGGAACAGATACCCCGCTGTCGCCGCGGGTGAAAGGATTCTGGAAGAACGTAAATCCGGCTGCGCCAGCAACTGCCGGAAAGGCAGAAGAAAAAGCAGCGCACAGAAAAGATCCAGAGCATAGGCCAGCCCGGTACGCCAGAAATAGACGGAACCGCAGGTAGGCATCCCCCACCACAGGGCGGCGGCCATCAGACCGACTGCCAGAGGCGTCAGCCGCTTCCGCTGCTCCGGCCCCAGAACATGCAGCAGCGCCAGAAAGACGGTTCCGCAGAAGACGCCCGCAACCAGCAGAGCGTACAGAACCTGCGGCACCCGGAGAAAGAAGCCCAGGGTGATATAGGACGCAAAACGCCCGTCCCATGTGGCATACATTTGTGCGGCCAGACGGAAAATATCGCTGAAAGCCCCCGGTCCGAAAGGAAGCACGGGCTCCCCGGCCATGATGGCGGCAAAGGGCTGCTCAGCCGAACCGCCAAAATAGTAGTCGTCGGAAATAAGCGGCGTCAGCAGGCAGAACAGCCCCACGCAAAGATACACGCAACCAAAGGCAAGGAAAGAAGAGAACTTCATGGAACCGTCCCGGGATCGCCGCTTGTCGGAATGCAGAAGAGCGGAGAAAATCGCTCCGCAACCTTAGAGCATTTTCAGTTTGAAATGCTTTGCGCTTCAAACCATACGGCCTGTCGTTTCGCGGAAAAACGCGGTTTTCCGCTCGCTTCGGGCCGGGCGGCACTGTGCCGCCGCCTCGCGTTTCACCTTTTTCAAAGGTAAGAGCCTCTGAGGGAATCTCCGCGGCGCTTCAAGGATGCCGTCGTCATACAGAACAGACAGGCCCCGGATACGACAGATGCAGCACGGCGCGGAAGCCGGAAAAAAACAAACTTCCGGCCCGCTTCTGCGCCGGCCCCCGGAAAATCCTTAGCGCAGCTCCGGGTCTGCCCCGCTTCCGGATTCCGTCCCCGCGACATGCCGCCGGAGAATGGCCCGCACCTCCTCCGGACGCAGGGCGTTCAGTTCCTGTACGGACAGAAGGCGGTCGGGAGCGCCGTCGGCCGGATTCAGACTCCTGCCATACCAGCGGATACCGTGCCAGGAGCCGAGCTTGTAGCCCGAAGCGGGGAACTCGCCCAGCAGGCGGAAACCAAACGCCGCATGCAGCGCGTCGCTGGCCTCGTTGGGCACGGTGACGCAGCCGTACACATTGCGGATGCCCTGCAAGGTCAGCAAATCAAGCAGGGCTCCGTACAAAATACGCCCCCTGCCGTGCCCGAGCCGCCCGCGATCCACATAAACGGACAGAACGGCGTTCCACTGATAGGCGGCCCGCTCCATATGCCGCGCCGCATAGGCGTATCCCGCAATCCGCCCGTCCTCTTCCAGAACAAGCCAGGGATACTCCTCCCCGATATGACGAAGTCGCCCGGCAAAATCGTCACGGCAGGGAACAACATATTCAAACGTAATGGCGGTTTCGAGCACATAGGGCTCATAGATGGCGAGCAGCGCGTCAACATCTTCCAGACGGGCCGGACGCAGGCGGCGATTCATGCGGCATCCTTGCGGGTTGAAGTGAACAGCAAAACAGCGGCGCGGGACGGGCGCGCTCCTGAGACAGCCCTGCGGACATGCCCCGGGACGGACAGACAGACCGGACGCCGCCTGTTATTCCCCGAAACCGCAGCCAGCACAAAGTTTTACAAGCCCGAGCTTGCAGGCCATGTCTTTTTTCTCTAGAATTGCACGGTACTATTCCGGCTTTTCCACAGAGAGGCCGTCACAACTTGAGGTTATCATGGCTCGATTTACCGGTTTTGATGAAGTGTACAGTGCGCTTTATGTGGATTTCGACAATATTTATACGCGCTTTCTTGATGCCGATCCCGAAGCGGCCCGCAATTTCGGTACAGCGCCCTATCGCTGGGTACGCTGGATCGAGAATCACGCGCTCCGAATTCTCTATGGCGAAGGCGTGCGCCGCCGTATTCTCAAGCGCATGGTATACCTGAACCCCCAGCGCTATCAAGAATTCCGTTTTCACTTCACCCGCAGCGCCTTTCAGGTAGTGGACTGTCCGCCGCTCACGACGCGCGGCAAGACCAGCACCGATATTCATCTTGTCATGGACTGCATGGACGATCTGTCCCATTCCACCCATTTTGATGAATTCATCATTCTCTCCGGCGACGCGGACTTCACGCCTCTGCTTATTCGTCTTCAGGAACACGCCAGACGCACGCTTGTGCTGTCGGTGGGTTATTCTTCCCCGGCCTATACGGCGGCCGCCTCGTGGCGCATCCGTGAAGACTGGTTCCTCCAGCAGGCGCTCAAGGACGAACGCGACGAATTCTCCGGCGAAGACGGCATGACGCCCGCCGGCCGCGGCAAGACCGCCTACACCGGCATGCCCGGGGCGCTTGGCGGCGCGGGCATGAACGGCGGCGGCATAACCGGTCGCCTGCCTGTGGAAGACGACGAGGAAGAGGACGACGGCCCCGCTCCCGGAAACTCCTGGTAGAAAGGCCGTAAAAAACTGCCGGGCCTTGACGGCCAAGCCTTTGCGAGCGTACAACAACCGCGCGTTCGCCCTGACGATGCCGGAAACCGCATCCTGCCATGCGGTGCGGCCCCTTCGGGAGCAGAACGCCCTGTCTCGTGCATATCCGGGCCGTTTCCCGCCCCCGGCGGGACGCTGTGGGGCGAATGATGACGGACGGAAAAAATATCATGCCTTGGAGGTTCCCATGTTCCGCAGACTGCTTCTTTCGCTGGCGACAGTGATGCTGCTGTGCTCTCCCGCTGCCGCCGCCGAGAAATTCGTCGTGGCCGGCGACTGCAACTTCCCGCCCTTCGAATATCTCAATGACAAGAAGGAACCCATCGGCTATTCCATGGACTACATCACGGAAGTGGCCAAGCGTGCCGGTTTTGAAGTGGAACTGCGCAATGTGGCCTGGGACGGCATCTTTGCCGGCCTTGCCGCGGGCAACTATGACATTCTGGCTTCCACCACCACCATCACTCCCGAACGCCAGAAGACCTTTGACTTCTCCACGCCCTACTACGGTCTGACCCAGGCCGTCATCATGCCCAAGGGCAAGACCATCAAGAGCCTTGCCGAACTCAAGGGCAAGACCGTGGGCAGCCAGATCGGCATCACCGGTGTGTTCGTCCTGCGCAAGGCCAACGTGGGCGCCATCATCCGCGAGTATGACGACGTGGGTCTCGCCATCGCCGACCTTGCCGCCGGCCGCATCGACGCCGTCATCTGCGACGACCCCGTCGCCAAGTACTACGCCAACAAGCGCAAGGACTTTGAAGGCAAGCTCAACGTGGCCTATCAGACGGGCGACAAGGAATATGTCGGCTTCTGCCTCAAGAAGGGCCGCAAGGACCTGCTCGATCGCATCAACAAGGCCGTCGAGGAAATCAAGAAGGACGGCACCGAAGCCAAGATGATGGAAAAGTGGATGGGCAGCAGCAAGTAGCATAGCTGCCGACTGTTCGGGCTGTGCCTGACCACTTCCGGTTCAAGAACGACAGCCGCGCCGTTGCCGGGGGAGCCGCAAGACTCCTCCGGCCTTCGCGTCCTCACGAGAGCGTTTTACCTTTGAAAAGCAACACGTGAGGCGGCACTGCGCCGCCCGGCCCGAAGTGAGCGGGAAAACGCCTGTTTCCGCGAAACAACAGGCCGCAGGGCTTGAAACGCGCAGTGTTTCAGACGGAAAATGCCCGAGGACGACATCGCCGGCGCACCGCCGAAGAGGGAAACAATGGATAAAGACGAAGGACAGAGCAAAGCCAATATCATTATGGTCACCGATGGCCCGGCCATTCCCAATCCGCGCGAGCGACGGCTGATCAATGCCTGGTCCATCGCTCTGACGGGGGCCATTCTGTCACTGCTCCTGCTGTGCTATGCGGGGCCGAGCAGCTACCGGGAAGCCCTGCTCTTCCTCCCTGACGGCATCCTGCTCACCTTCAAGCTCACGGCGCTTGCCATCTGCTGCGCCGTACCGCTGGGCCTGCTGACAGGACTGGGGCGCATTTCGCGCAATCGCTGCATCAACCTCATTGCTTCCACCTATGTGGAAGTCATCCGCGGCATCCCGCTGCTGGTGCAGGTCTTCTACATCTACTTTGCCCTGTCCCAGTTCCTGCGCATTCAGGGCGTCCCCGCCGCCGTCATCGCCGTCAGCATCTGCTACGGCGCCTACATGGGCGAAGTCTTCCGCGCCGGCATCCTTGCCATCCCCAAGGGACAGACCGAAGCCGCCCGTTCGCTGGGCTTCAACCGCTTCCAGACCATGTTCTACGTGGTTCTGCCCCAGGCATGGCGCACCATCCTTCCCCCGGTGGGCAACGAATGCATCGCCATGCTCAAGGATACGGCGCTCGTTTCCGTTATCGGCATGCCCGACATGATGCAGCGCGCCCGCAGTTTTGCCTCTCAGAGCTACGCCTATTTCGAGGCCTATACCGTCGTTGCGCTCGTCTATCTGATTATTACCCTGCTCCTTTCCAAAATCGTCAGCGTTATTGAAGCGAGGCTCAACTACTATGACCGCAGAAAGTAACGGCCCCATGATTTCCATCACCAATGTCTGGAAATATTTCGGCCAGTTTCCGGCCCTGCAGGATGTGAGCCTCGACATCGCCCAGGGCGAACGCGTCGTCATCATCGGCCCGTCCGGCTCCGGCAAGTCCACCCTGCTGCGCTCCATCAACCGTCTCGAAGAAATCGACGGCGGCAGCATCCTCGTCAACGGGCAGGACATCAACGACAAGAGCAACGACATCAACATGCTGCGCCGCGGCATGGGGATGGTTTTCCAGCAGTTCAATCTGTTCCCCCACAAGACCGTGCTGGAAAATCTCACGCTGGCCCCGCGCAAGCTGCTCGGTCTTTCGCGCACCGACGCCGAAAACCGCGCCCTGCTCCTGCTCAAGAAGGTGGGCATCAGCGACAAGGCCAATATCTACCCCGCCATGCTCTCCGGCGGGCAGCAGCAGCGCGTGGCCATTGCCCGGGCCCTGGCCATGCAGCCGGCCATCATGCTCTTTGACGAGCCCACCTCCGCCCTTGACCCCGAAATGGTCAACGAAGTGCTCGACGTCATGATCAATCTGGCCGAAGACGGCATGACGATGGTCTGCGTCACCCATGAAATGGGCTTCGCGCGCACCGTGGCCGACCGCGTCATCTTCATGGATCACGGCCAGATTATCGAATCCGGGCCGCCGGACGTGCTTTTCGGCTCTCCCCGTCATCCCCGCCTCAAACAGTTCCTCAATCAGATTCTTTAAAATCACTTTTGTTGAGGGGGAAGGAACCCCTTTTGCTTGCGGCAAAAAAGGGTTCCTTCCCCCTCAAACTCCCCCATCCTCCCCAAAACCCGCCTGTTAGAGCAATTTCAGTTTGAAATGCTTCGCATTTCAAACCATACGGCCTGTCGTTTCGCGGAAAAAGCGCGGTTTTTCCGCTCACTTTGGGCCGGGCGGCGCTGTGCCGCGCCGCCTCGCGTTCCGTCTTTTTCAATGGCAAAACGTTCTGAAAAACAGAAAAGGCCGTCTCCCTTATGGAAGACGGCCTTTTCTGTTCGCATCCATGCGTCAGCCGACAGGAAATCCCTTCCCGCGCCCGGCACGGCATCCTGAACGACGCCGTGCGGAAACATGTTCCGGTCTCAAACTCCGGCACTGCCGGTAGCGGAGCTCCCTGATCTGCGCGCGCCGCCGATGCTATGCAACGTAATCGCCGCGATTGAACTTGAACTGCTCGGTAGAAGCCAGAACGTCCAGTTGCGTCACAAGATCCCCGAAACCGGGCATCTGCTCTTCCACAGCGGGCACGCTGCGCTTGAGTTCTCCGAGCTTTCTGTTGATGCCCTCCAGCAGAGCATACGCGTCGCGAAGAGATTCCTGACGGCCGGAGCCCAGGATTTCCACATAGGAATCCCACATGTCCAGAGCTCCCGACGCTTCATGGACGGCAGCCTGTGCCATCCTGGCGGACATGGCGGAACCGCCGCCCTCGTCCCCCGCGCCGAGAAGGAGCTGGCTGATCAGTTCGGTCTGCGCACCCCCGGGCATGGACGGAACAGCGTTCTCCGCCTGTGCGGCTCCCGCGTCCAGACGCTCGCTCAAAGCGGCCTGAAAAGCCTGCGCGTCTCCTTCGACGGAAGAAGCGCCGCCTTCCTGCAAACCAAGCAGCGCATCCAGCGACGGATTTTGATCATTGCGAATCTTCATCTTCGCCTCCAGGGTTGGCGTTTGCCCGGACTCAAGCAAGAAACATGCCGGGAAAAACCAATCTTATCTTGGCGTTTTTTCACATTTTTTTATTACAACAGCGCGGCAAATTTTGCCCGGAAGTCACAAGGGGACACCCTGCGGGCAAAGCTTGCCGCCTGCGGCGTCCGCGCTTCCGGCACATGCTGTGCGCGTTACAGCCTCATAGCCTGTTGAAAAGCTCTTGTCTATCCCGGATAAAGTTCGTATATTCACAACAGAAACTATGGAAAGGGCTGCCGGCGTAAACCAGGCGGCCTGTGGGTATCCCCTTGTCGCCCCGGTATGGGCTCTGGATGGCGATAAAAGAACTCTGTGCTCACCCGGAGGAATTTCTCATGAAGGACATCAAGAAGATTCTGTGCGCCGTCGACCTCTCCGATCACAGCAAGTCCGTGGCCGAATACGCCACCCTGCTGGCAAAGGCCCTGCACGCCAGCGTCGTTGTCGTGTACACGGCCCCGTCTCTGAGCCAGTATGTCGGTTTCCATGTGCCGCCCAACACCATTGAAAACTTCGTGGGCGAAATCGTGACCGGCGCCGAAAAGTCCATGGACGCCTTTGTCGCCGAAAACTTCCCCGACGTGGAAGCCAAGGGCCAGGTGCTCATCGGCTATGCCGCTGAAGAAATTCTCAATCGCGCCAAGGAAGAAAATGCCGACGTCATCGTCATGGGCACCCACGGTCGCAAGGGTATCGACCGCATTCTCTTCGGCTCCGTGGCGGAAAAGGTCGTGAAGAACGCCACCATGCCCGTGCTTACCGTGCGCCCCACGGAAGACGCCTCGGAAGCCTAATCCTTTGACGACGCCACGGGTTCCGCTTTACGGCGCTGACGCCGGCGCGTCGCTTTCTTTTGTCCCTGACCCGGAGTGAAGACTCCGTTGCCGCCTCCCCGGACCTGTTCGGGGGAGGCGGCCTTTTTTGAGAGATACTTATGCCTTCTTTTTCTGTCCGCCCGGAAATCGCCGCCCTCAGTCCCTATGTGCCGGGCATGTCCATTGAAGAAATCCGGCAGCGTTATCAGCTGGAAAATGTCGTCAAGCTGGCCAGCAATGAAAATCCCCTCGGCACGCCGCCGCTGGCCGCGGAAGCCATCCGCCGCTGCGCCGCGGGGGCCTTCCGCTACCCCCAGTCCGGCAATCCGCGCCTTGCGGCCGCGCTGGCGGAACTGCACCACGTCGATGCGCGGCGCATTGCCATCGGCAACGGCTCCGACGAAATCCTCGACATGCTGATTCGCATGCTGGCCGAACCGGGGCGCGACAATATTGTCTGCTTCCGCCCCTGCTTCAGCATTTATCCCATTCAGAGCAATATCTGCGGCGTGGAAGTCCGCAGGCAGTCCCTCAACGGCGACTTCAGCTTTGATTTCGACGCCCTGCTGAATCTCGTCACCGACAGGACGCGCCTCGTCTTCATCACCACGCCGGACAACCCCTCCGGCTACTGCCCGCCGCGTGCCGACGTGGCCGCTCTGGCTGCCCGGCTTGCCGCCAGGGCCCCGCAGGCCCTGCTGGTCATCGACGAAGCCTATATGGATTTTGCCGGAGACGATGCCGACGGCGAGCGCCGCTTCTCCCTGCTGGCAAACAGCGAACTGCCGAATAACGCTCTCGTCTGCCGCACCTTCTCCAAAAGTTACGGCCTGGCCGGACTGCGTATCGGCTACGCCGTGCTTCCCGAAGAGCTGGCCCAGTATTACTGGCGCGCCCGCCTGCCCTTCTCCGTCAACGTGCTGGCCGAGGAGGCCGCGCTGGCGGCCCTGCGCGACACGGCCTTCCGCGAAGCCACGCTGACGCTTGTCCGCACGGAACGTCGCCGCCTGACAGAGCGCCTGCGCGATCTCGGTTTTTCCGTCTGGCCCAGCCATGCCAACTTCCTCCTCTGCCGCCCCGATGACGACGGCCCCGATGCCAAAGCCTGCTTTGAGGCCCTGCTCAAACGCGGCTTCATCATCCGCCCGCTCGGCAGCTATCAGCTGCCGGATCATCTGCGCATCAGCATCGGCACAAAGGAAGAAAACGACGCCTTCCTCGCCACGCTGGAAGATGTGCTGCGCGAGCTGGATACGAACGAACACCGGGCCGACGTCTTCTAGGGTCAGGACTCATTATCAGATGTTGATTCCCCCGACATATTTTCCTGCTCACGATATAGAAAAAAATAAAACATCATTGCATGTTATAAAAAAATCCATCTTTACCCGCCTGCACATTATGTGCGGGTTTTGGGGAAGATGGGGGAGTTTGAGGGGGAAGAAACCACTTTTTGCCGCGAGCAAAAGGGGTTTCTTCCCCCTCAAGAAAACCGTAATGAGTCCTGAGCCTAAAGCGTTTCAACTTTGAAAAAGGTGAAACGCGAGGCGTCCAGCGCCGCCCGGCCCGAAGTGAACGGAAAAAGTGCGTTTTTTTCCGCGAAACGACAGGCCGTATGCTTTGAAAGCATAACGTTCCAAACTCGCGGCAACACTCCGGACGTCCCACTCCACACGTTCAAAAAGGATTCTTCATGCCTCTGGATGAAAAAGGTTCCTTTGCAGCGATCGTCACCCTTGACGGTCCTGCCGGTGTCGGCAAGACCACGCTTGCCCGTAATGTAGCTGAAGCTCTCGGCATCTTTTACATGGATACCGGGGCCATGTTCCGCACCCTGGCCCTGCGTCTCGGCTCCGGCGCGGAACAGCGCTCCGCCGCAGACCTGCGGGAAGCCTGCCGTCAGTGGACATTCAGTCTGGAAGGACAGGGAAACCGGACCCGCCTGCGCTGCAACGGCGAGCCGGTCGGCGACGAAATCCGCACGGAAGAAGTGGGCATGCTGGCGTCGCGCATTGCGGCCGTGCCGGTCATCCGCGAAATCCTGCTGGAAGCCCAGCGTTCGCTGGCCACGGCGGGGCCGCTGGTAGCCGAAGGCCGCGACATGGGAACCGTGGTGTTTCCGCAGGCGCGTCACAAGTTCTTTCTTGACGCGGCCCCGGAAGTGCGGGCGCAGCGCCGCCTGCTTGAATTGCGGCAGCGCGGACAGGAGGCGGACGTCAGCGAACTTGCGGAACAAATCCGCCAGAGAGACGCCCTCGACCGCAACCGGCCCATTGCCCCGCTCCGTCCGGCGGATGATGCCGTCATCGTGGATACTTCGCACCTTGATATTGCCGCCGTGCAGGAGCGCATCCTGCAGCATATCCGGGACAAGGGAGGGCTGCCCCGCATCTGAGGGCATTCGTCCGCACAGTGCGGCGAGCAGAATAAAATACTCTGATCCTCCGCACGGCAAAATCTGCCCATTCCTTTTCCAGAGGCCCCGCCGCATCCACGGCCGGGGCCTTTTTTTGTGCCCTCCGCCGGCTGGAGGCAGGACAAATCTGCCGCATCGTTTCGCTATCAAAATTTATAACATATTGATATTAAACAATTTTAATATTCAAGCCAGAATTGGCATGCGAGATGCATTAGGAAGGACAAACGCGGTACAACCGCATAAGCCTCTGGGGAGGAAAACCATGGAAAACAAGCTCGATTACGAAATCAACAACGAACTGGGTGAATGCTATCTGTTCATGGGCGACTACGACAAGGCCGCCGACTACTACCGCAAGGCTGCGACCGCTCCCAACTGCGGCGCCGCCCCTTACATGGGTCTGGCCACCATCGCCATTCAGCACGGCGAATATGACAATGCCCTGACCCTGTACAAGAAGGCCCTTTCGGTGGAAAACAACGGCAAGGCTCATTGCGGCATCGGTCTTGTCTACATGCAGCTCGGCCACAACGAAGAAGCCTTCGCCAGCTTCGCCGAAACCCTGAAGAAGATTCCCGACAACATCGTCGCCCTGAACTGCCTTGTGCGCGTGGGCTATCAGCTCCAGCGCGTGGAAGAAATCGTGCCCTATCTGGAAGCCGCTCTTGAAAGCAGCGAACAGGCCGAAGCCGTGCGCGTGGCTCTGGCCGGCTGCCTCATGTATCTGGGCCGCAACGACGAAGCCCGCCGTCACCTCGAAATCGTGCTGGGCTCCAACCCCGAAAACGCCGGCGCCAAGGAAATGCTCAACACTGTGGCTGCCTAGGCCCGTTACCTATTACGGGACGCGGGAGTGGGCGTCCCAGGTTTTCGTCACGGCGAAAACCCCAGCGAGGGCTCAAACAGCGCCGCGCATCCAGACCTTTCCCCTCCCCACAGATTTTCCGATCCCGGCATGGGGTCGGGATCGGAAAATCAACTGTGGAAAATACCCTTCGGCGGATTCGATCCGCAGTCAGCGGCATGTTGTTCTCCAGCGACATGCCGCTTGCTTTTTGTCCGGACTCTCCAGCTCCGCCACCGCGACGCGGGAATCGCCGCGTACCGCTTCCCGCGCCCTGTCCGTCGCTGTCGCACGCCTGCAAGCCGGGATTTGCAAAAAAAACGGCTTCGCCGTAGGATAACGCGCCTTGTGTCCCCCGGGGAACGCACGGCCCGGCTGTCCGGCGGCTCTTCCGTTCTGGCCTGCATCTTGCATTTGTCATGGTCGATGATGGCCGTTACGAATAATTGACACGCAGGCGACCGCGCCGGACAAGGCGCCCGACAGATTCGCAGTTCAAGGAAGCAGACGATGCAGGTCAAGACATTTTCAGGCGCCAGTTCACAGGAAGTGCTCGCGCAAATCAAGGCGGAGCTGGGCGCCGACGCGGTGATCCTCTCCAATCGCACCTATCGCAAAAACGGCGAATTATGCCACGAAATCATGGCGGGCGTCGAACGCCCGGCCCAGGGCGGCGCGGGGAGCTCCTCGCCGGCCGAAGGCGTGGCTCCCGCACCCTCGTCCGGCGCGGGCTGGAGCGAATGGCACAAGGACTGGGTCCGCGTCAAGGAACAGCTCTTCATGCTGATGAAGCCCGCCATCCGCATGGATCGTCTGACGCCCCGTCAGCGTGTGGCGCTGGAGTATCTGCAGCGGGAGGGCGTTTCCGACGGCGTGTCCATTGCTCTTTACAATATGCTGGCGGCCCGCCCGGGTGCTTCCGTGCTGGAAAGTCTGGCCGGCATCGTGCCCATCCGCTCCTGGGGCAGCGCGGCCTGGCCGCAGCGCATCCATCTTTTTGCCGGCCCCTACGGCAACGGCAAGACCACGGCCGCGCTCCGCTGCGCTCTGCATCTGCGCAAGGAAAAGCCGGAGATGCAGATAGCCTTCATCAACACGGACTGCCTGCGCGGCAACGGGCGTCTGACCCTGCGCCACTGGGCGGAGCTCTCGGATTTCGGCTACCTTGAAGCCGCCGACGCCGAAAGCATGCGCAAGGCGCTTGCCCTGACAGCCGAGGCCGACGCCGTCTTCATCGACACGCCCGGCATGACGCCGGAAATGAATCTTGCCCAGTGGCAGCATGAAATGGGCATTGACGAACAGCCCCACGCGACACATCTTGTTATGTGCCCCTTCTATGACGGCGTACAGATGCAGGCCCTGCTGCACCGCTATGCCGCGGACGGCGACACGAGTCTTGTCTGGACAAAGCTGGATGAAGCCGTGTGCTACGGCGCGCTCGTCAATGTGGCGCACGAGGCGCGGCTGCCCATTTCGGCCATTTCCTATGGCCCGGAACTGAAGCAGAGCCTCAGCCCGGCGACCGAACCTCTGGTATGGCGGCTCATCTTCAAGCGACAGCTGCCCATTCACTCCGGCGAATAGCCCGTAAACGACAGCGCCGTTCTTTTTCTGATCAGCTGCATGGAGCACCCGGCATGAGCGATACCTTTCCTCTGGTTTTTTCCGTCACTTCCGGCAAGGGCGGCGTCGGCAAAACCAACCTGTCCGTCAATCTGGCGCTGGAGCTTGCCAAAAAGGGCAAACGCGTCGTTCTTGTCGACGCGGATCTCGGCCTGGCCAACGTGGATGTGCTGCTGGGCCTGACGCCGCCGCGGAACCTCTTCCACCTGTTCCACGAAGGGGCCGGAATCAAGGATATTCTTTTCCCCACGCCCTACAATTTTTCCATTCTGCCCGCCAGTTCCGGCATGAGCGAAATGCTCACGCTTTCCACCGGCCAGAAACTGGAACTTCTGGAGGCCATGGACGATCTGGAAGGCAGCATCGACTGTCTGATTGTGGATACCGGCGCGGGCATCAACGAAAACGTCCTGTATTTCAACCTGGCGGCGCAGCAGCGCCTCGTGGTGCTCACCCCCGAACCTACGTCTCTGACGGACGCCTATGCGCTGATTAAGGTGCTCAAGATGGCGCACGGCGTGGAACATTTCAAAATCTGCGTCAACATGGCCAAGGATGCCGCCACGGCAAAGGAAATGTTCAAACGCCTTTATCAGGCCTGCGATCATTTCCTGGACGGCGTATCGCTGGACTTTCTCGGCTTTGTGCCGCGCGATCCCGGCGTGCGCGCCAGCGTGGTGCAGCAGAAGCCCTTCTGCGCCTTTGCCCCGGATTCGGCCGCGGCGCGGGCCGTGGCGGACATGGCCGCGACCATCATGACCTGGGAACCGCCGCACGAACTGGACGGCAATATCAAATTCTTCTGGAAAAAACTGCTGTTCCGCTAACGCGGGCATGACGGAAAGGCGCAGGCGCAGTCCGCAACTTTTCTGCACCGTCCATTCCTATGAAAAACGCCACAGCATACGCGCAGGCAACGGGCCCGTGGGAAGACCTCGAAACGGGCGCCCGGCCGTGGGAAGACTTTTCCCCAAGTGAACAGGAAGCGGTGGTGTGCCACTATGCGCCCAAAATCCGCTTTCTTGCCTTGCGCCTGAAATCCAAGCTGCCGCGCAATGTGGAACTGGGCGAAATGATAAGCTCCGGGACGCTGGGTCTCATGGAAGCTCTGGGCAAATTCCGCCCGCAGCTCGGCATCCGTTTTGAAACCTACGCCGAAAACCGCATCCGCGGGGCCATGCTCGACGAACTGCGCCGCCTGGACTGGCTGCCGCGTTCGCTGCGCCAGCGTATCCGGCTGCTGGACGAAGCCATGCGCAAAATCGAGCATGAGCAGGGGCGTCAGGCAACGGAAGAAGACTTGCAGGCTGCCACAGGGCTGGATCTGCGCGATATCCGTCAGGGCCTCGAAGCCCTGCAAAATCAGCTCTGGCTTTCGCTGGACGCCATTCAGGACACGCTCTCGTCCGAAACGGCGACGTCCGGCGACGAACCCTATGGCGGCACGGCGCAACGCGAACTGGTGGAGCGGATAGCGCCGCTTATAGACCGATTGACACCTCGGGAAAAGCTGGTACTCTCCCTTTATTATGCTGATGAGCTAAATATGCGGGAGACCGCCGAAATCATGGGCATCACCGAAGGACGCGTTTCCCAGCTGCACTCCCAGGCGCTCCGGCGTCTTCGCAAGGAATTCATCAGACTATACGGAGACGACGCCGCAGCGCACTCATAAGTCACGGCAGCCGTCACGAACTCAGGAGGGAAACATGCCTTACGATCCGAATATGCGCATCCTCGTCGTGGACGATTTTTCCACCATGAGACGCATTGTGCGCAACATCCTGCGCCAGCTTGATCTCAACAATGTGGTCGAAGCCGACGACGGCACCACTGCCTGGGACATTCTCAATCGCGACAAGATCGATTTCATCGTCTCCGACTGGAATATGCCCAACATGACCGGCATCGAGCTCCTGCGGAAAGTGCGCGCCAGCGAACAGTTTGCCGACATTCCCTTCCTGATGGTAACGGCAGAGGCGCAGCAGGAAAACATCATTGAAGCCGTGCAGGCCAAAGTGTCCAACTACATTGTAAAACCCTTTACCGCCGATACCATGAAGCAGAAAATCGACAAGATTTTCGCTTAGCGCACATCACGTTTCCTGCTTTCCTGCCGGGGCCGGGGTCCCGGCAAGAAACGGAAAGGTTCTTCCTTCGCCTGCTGCCTTCCGGCGGCAGGCGAAAATACACCGTTGCCGCAAGGTTGGCATTGCGTCCGGCAACTCCCCTGAAACAACCTTTTTCTGACGCCGTCAACGGCGTCCCGGCAGGCTCGGAGAATGGCTGACACCAAGACTAAAACAGCGTCCGGCACCCTTCAGATGGAGGTTGTGCCCCCGGCTGCCAACAAGAAGGTTGAGCTGGACCTTGACGATGCCCCCTTCCTGCAGAAGGAAGAGGAACAACGCCAGGATCTGCCCGCGCGACCCGCCAGCCGGCCTCCGGCAAAGCCGGCGGCTCCCGCTCCCGATACCGGCGCGGGCAAGAAGAAAAAACTCATCATCATGGCCGCCGCGGCCGGCATTCTCCTGCTGGTCGGCGCAGCCGCCGTCTGGTGGTTTTTCCTGCGCTCGCCCGCCGTGCCGCCTCCGCCGCCGGTGGATGCGCCGCAGCCTCAGATCATCACGGTGCCGACCCAGACCGTACCGCCGCCGCCTGCGGAAAGTCTCAAGGCTCTTGATCCCTTCTGGGTGGAAAACAAGGACGCCCAGGGACATTCCCATTTCCTGATCTGCACGTTCTCCATCGTCTGCGACGACGTGCAGGCAGAACAGGAAATCGACCGGCATATGCTCGTCATCCGCGACGCCATCTATTTCTATCTGCGCAGCAAGACCTTTGAGACGCTGCTGGATGCCAAGCAGGTGGAAGGCATGAAAAAGGACATCGTGGATACCATCAACAACTATCTGACGCGCTACAAGGCAAAAGACGTACTTTTCGAAAGCTATATCGGGCAATAGTCCGCGTTTTTTGAAGAGTACGCGGGGGGACGCATGAGCATCGAGTCCACCATGGCTATCCTGTATGCCCAGACCGGTCTTGCAGCTCCCATCGTCAATGCGGCGACTGTCGGCCCGCAGGCTGCCGCGGCCATGTCCCGGACGCTGGCCGCGGAAATGGCCAAACAGGAACAGCAGCAGGTCAACAAGGCCGAACCTCAGGCAGAGGGAGCCAAGGTCAGCCCCGATGCGCAGCATCAGAACGGCGGCCAGATGTTCGGCAACCGTCGCAAGCGTCGCCCCTTCCAGCCCGCGCCGGAAGAAGACGACGGTCCCCGGCCGTCCGGCTCTCCCCTTGTGGGCAACCTTCTGAATATAAAGATATGAACAACATCACCCTGATAGCTCTTGCCTTCTTCCTGCTGGAAGTGCTCATTCTCGGCGGCATTTTCTTTTTCTACATGCGTCTGCGCCGCTCCGAGCGACTTTTCAACCTTCTGCAGTCCAACCAGCAGGCCCTGCTCGGGCGCATTGAGATGAACGCCCGCCTCGAGAAGGAAGTGGTCGCCACCTTTGCCCAGCGCCAGGCGGAACTGAAGAATCTTGAAGAAAAGCTGGAGGAACGCAGCAAGGAGCTGCGTCGTCTGCTGGAACAGGCGGAAGGCATCATGCGCTCGCCCCAGTTCCTGCGCGAAATCATCCTCAACGGACGCAAAAAAGGCCTTTCCGCCCGTCAGATTGCCCGCAACGCCGGACTGAGCGTTGATGAGGTCGAGCTCATCCTTGCCCAGAATCCCCCGGCATAGGCTAAACGGTCTCCTTTTCATATAAAAAAATATGAATTTGCGCTATTCTACCAATAAATCCATTATTATCGCGTGTATTTTTATCTGGTGCGTTCTGCTTTATTTCATTTTGCTGACGCCCTATATGACAGATAATTACCTGTTCAGCAGAGATATGCTGCCAGGTTACGCCGCTTTCATATCCGGTGCCCCCATTGAACAGCTCGCTCCCATGACGTTTGAGGCGGCGCTGCGACAGGCTGCGGATATGTATACGTCATGGTGCGGGCGCTTTACCGGCAATCTGGTAGTTTATCTCAGTTTTCTGCTGCCATATCCGGTCTATGCTCTGCTGGCTGCCACAGCCTTTGTGGCATATCTGTTTCTCCTGCACATATGTGTCTGGGGAGCACGCTGGCGGGAAACGCTGAATGCCCGCTGGCTGCTTGCACTGGGCGCGCTGCTCTGGCTGGGAATGCCCTCTTTCGGTTCCGCATTCTTCTGGATCAGTGTGGGAGGTTTTTACGCGCTGCTTGGTCAGGCGCTCTTCCTGTTACCGTACCGCTTCGCCCTGGATCAGGAAACGCCCACAACGGCAAACCCCGCTGTACAGTGTCTTCTCTTCTTTGCGGCGGGCCTATTCGTTGCCTTGCTGGATTATGCCACAGCCGCGGCCATGCCCGTGACTGCTCTCGCCTGCACGGTCTGGCTGTATTTCCGGCAGGCCCCCAAAGCACGGCGTATCCCCCGCATGCTGCTGGCCGGCGCGCTGGGGGTAAGCCTTGGCGGCGCGCTTACGCTGCTGGCCCCGGGTAACGCCGAACGCGTGCGCCTGACTACCGACCCCGCTGTCCATGCGTACATGGCCAGCTCCTTCTCCGATAAGGTCATATCCTATATTCTGCACCTGCCTCAGGCTCTGCTGCTGCAAGGCGTCCCGCTGATTCTGCTGCTCTGGGGCTGCTGGGTTCTCTACCGCAGCCACGGCAGACGTTGGATAGCGCATGTCCCCCATGCGGCCCTGCTCTTTCTGCTCCCGGCGGCACTAACCCACGGCGCCTACTTTTTTACGTCCTGGCCGCCGCCCCGGGCCTTTGCCACAACCTCGGTTCAGTTTATCGTGGCTGCCTGCATCATGGCATATGCCGCATTGCCGACAGCGGAAAAAAAGGCGCTGCGGCTGCTTTCTGTACTGCGTATCATACTCGCTGTGTTCTGTCTCGGCAGCCTTCTTTACGAAAGCCAGAGATTCTGGCAGGTGCATCTTGCCATACAGCATCGGGAATCTGTCTATGCTGCTCATAAGGGAGAAGATGTCCTGGTTCCGCCTCTGCCCATCCAGGGCAACACTTACATGGTTCTGAGTTCCCATCTGGCGGATATAAGTTCGAATCCGACATTCTGGGTAAACCGCGCAGTAGCCGCCTGGTATGGGCTCAAGAGTGTTGCCACCCACATATCGCAATACTCTCTGGTACCAGATACAACTAAGGATATTCCACTAAGGCTACTTGTAGACAACACCTGCATCAATGTGCGCTACTCCCCTCACGGCTCTGCTCCGAAAACAGAATATCTGCACATTTACTATTACGGCAATCCTGCACTGCTGCATAAAATACCACAACCAGTAGCAGACGCCATTTTCCAATGGCTAGAAAAGGGCCGTGAAGGAGATTTTCGGCTCCTGCTTATTCCTCTTCTGTGTGCCCGTGCAGATATCAAACTGAACTGGTCTGAAGATAATGTGGGCAAAGGTAAGGGGATTTCGTGGGGCAAGTATCCCATAGCAAGCGATATGTGGCTCGTTTCGCCAGGAGAGGGAAAACTTTCTTTTCATCTGATACCGTTAAAAATTGCGCAAGAAGACCTTTTTCCCAATTACAGTAATCATATTCCCGAAAAAAAATCACTCCGCTCAGGTATCAGAGAAATAATATGCAGAATATAAATAAGAATTTTTTATTACTTTTTATATCTCGTTTTATAGCGATATCCTATCTCATTCTGCATTCAAGCGCCAACCCGGTAATAATGGGAAGAGCGGACTCTTCTGTATTTTTGACAGTCGGTTTTTCATGGACAGAAAATCTTATTCCCTATCGAGATATATTTGATCATAAAGGCCCCGTGCTCTACCTTATTAACGCGCTCGGGTTCCTTATCTGTAATGAATTCTATGGGGTCCTTCTGCTTGAAGCTATATTCTTATCAATAAATATTATTTTATTCTTTTTGCTGTGTGACAAAAATAAATACTCCTTCATTCTTTCTCTTATATTTATAGCATTTTATTTCAACAAAGTTTTTGAAGATGGAAATTTAACAGAAGAATATGCAATAACATTTAATCTCATTGCAATTTTTGTCTTCACAAAGCAATATCCGATACGATTTTATAGCTATGGTTTTTTGGGAGGATTGCTCTTTCTCCTGCGCCCCAATTTAGCTGCCCCAACTCTGGCAGTTTTTTTTATCGACTTCCTGCGCTCTCGCCATCATAAGCCTGTCAATAATATTCTACAATGTGCAACAGGCTTAGTAGCAGTTTTGCTTCCGACAGGAATATATTTCTATTCAGAAAACGGCTTAACAGATTTTATCAATTGTTTTTTAATTTTTAATATTAAATATGCCGACATATCAAAACAAAATTTTTTATATATTGAAACATTGCATATCATAAAAAATGCATACATATATATTCCTCTTATCATAATATATGTATTCATTGCAAAGAAAGATTTTTCACTATTCATCGAAAACATTGCAATATTTATTTTCAGCTTATTGATGACCGCAATATCAGGGCGGAGCTATCTGCATTACTTCATGCTGACTATTCCATCCATACTCTTAACAATATCGACATGTATAAAAATATACAATACCGATATACTGATAATTGAGACTGTCAATAAATATAAAGAGCAGCTTTACGCACTGAAACAGAACATATTCTCCTCTCAAAAAATTCTTGTCCTACTCTGTTGTCTCGTTATAGCTTCAGGCGCATACTATGTTTTCAGCATATATACTGCGCTGAATACAACGAAACTGGAAAACATAAGGAATTTCTTT
>DXFI01000073.1 GCA_019114565.1 Candidatus Desulfovibrio intestinigallinarum
AGGGGGTTCCCTTCCCCCCAAAACATCTAACCTACTCCCTCCCATCTCCCGCATCAGCCGACGGTGCGTGCTGCGCGGCCCAGGCGGCCAGGGATTTTTCCGTCTGCCAGCGTTCCAGCCCATTGAAAATGCAGCGCCGGGAGTCTTTGGCCACGGCGTAGAGGTGCTCCAGTGTGGCGGACATATCGCTGCGGGCCGTTTTGCCGGCCGAGGGGCAGGTATTGGCCCAGAGGGGCAGCTCCCATTGCCGGGCGGCCTTAATAATATATTTTTTCTCCACAAAGAGCAGCGGCCGGATAAGACGGAGCGCGCCGCCGAAAAAGGGTTCGTTGGGGCTGAGTCCGTCCACCCGGCCGTTGCGGCACAGATTCATGAAGAAGGTGGCGGTCAGATCGTCGGCGTTGTGGCCCAGGGCAAGATGGGTCAGCCCGTACTGAGAGCAGAGCTCAAAGAGACGCTTGCGCCGCAGCCACGCGCAGCGAAAACAGGGGGAGCGCCGCAGATTGCGTTCCGAATGCGCCTCGGGGCCGAAATCGGTTACCTCCAGATGAGCGGGAATCCCGTGACGGGCGAGCCAGTCCGCCAGCGGGGCATGATTGTCCGCGTCAAAGCCCGGATTGAGATGCAGGGCCATGATCTCGAAGGGAAAGGGGACGATGCCCTGCCGGATGTGCAGACACTTCAGCAGCACGAAACTGTCCACGCCGCCGGAAACGGCAATGCCTATGCGGCTGCCCGGCTGCACCATATGAAGCTGCTGCATGGCCTTGCCCGCGCTTTTGACGCAGTATTCCTGCGCAAAGGTTCGTTTTTCCCTCATCGGCTATCCTTTGTTGTTGCGGCCCCGGCATGCCGTTTCAGGGCAGGAAAGGGCGCTGTGACGGGAATCATTGCTTGACAGCTGCGCAGACTCTACCTATTGTGGCTTGTTACGGCAAGCAGGCCGCCGCAGGCGGTCTCCTTGCCTCTACCCATTTTTTGCCTTGCCTACTACGGCAGGTATGGAGGAACCATGGCCCGCATTACCGTGGAAGATTGCCAGGAACGCGTGGACAACCGCTTTTTGCTCGTGCAAATGGCCATCAAGCGCGTGCGCCAGTATCGCGAAGGTTACGAACCCCTGCTTGACACCAACAACAAGGAAGTCGTTACCGCCCTGCGCGAAATCGCCGCGGGCAAGGTCATGCCCGACGACAAGAGCCTGTACAACCCGCTGCCCGACGGCCAGCAGGGCCCCGAAAACGAAGGTTAGAGCGTTTCAGCGTTGAAAAAGGGGAAACGCGAGGCGGCGGTACAGCGTCGCCCGGCCAGAAAGTGAACGGAAAAAGCGCATTTTCCGCGAAACGACAGGCCGTATAGTTTGAAATGTCAGGCATTTCAAACTGAAAAATGCTCTAACGTCAATCTGCTCCAGCAGACGAGAGCCCAGCGAGAGATTGCATGGCACGCGACTATTATGAAGTTCTCGGGGTCGAGCGTTCGGCCGGCGAGGAAGAGATCAAGAAAGCCTATCGCAAGCTGGCGATGAAGTATCATCCGGATCGCAATCCGGGCGACGCCGAAGCGGAACAGAAATTCAAGGAAGCTGCGGAAGCCTACGACGTTCTGCGCGATCCCGAAAAGCGCGCGCAGTATGACCGCTTCGGACATGTGGGCGGCGCCGGCGGCGGCTTTGGCAGCACCGAGGACATCTTCGCCCATTTCAGCGATATTTTCGGCGACCTGTTCGGCTTTGCCGCCGCCGGGGGCGGTATGCGTCCCATGGCGGGGGCGGACCTGCGCTACAATCTGAGCATCAGCTTCACGCAGGCGGCCAATGGCGACGAAATCAAGCTGTCCCTGCCCAAGCACGTTGACTGCCCCGAATGCAAGGGCTCCGGCGCGGCGGCGGGCAGCAGCCCGGAAACCTGCCGTCACTGCGGCGGCACCGGCCAGATCCGGCGCTCTCAGGGCTTTTTCCAGCTGGCCATGCCCTGCTCGGCCTGTCACGGTACCGGACAGATCATTACCAAGCCCTGCCCCAAGTGCAAGGGCGAAGGCACGGTGGAGACCATCCGGGAAATCGTGGTGCGCGTGCCTGCGGGCGTTGACACCGGCACGCGGCTGCGCGTGCGCGGCGAAGGCGAATCCGGCATTCACGGGGGGCCTCCCGGCGACCTCTATGTGGTGCTGCATGTGGAACAGAGCAAGCAGTACCGCCGTCAGGGGCAGGACCTCATCTACACCTGCGAAATCAGCTTTGTAAAAGCGGCGCTGGGCTGCCGGGTGGAAGTTCCCGGCCTGAAGGAGCCTCTGCCTCTGGAAATCCCCAAGGGCATACAGAGCGGCACGCTGCTGCGCCTTGCGGGCGAGGGCATGCCCTATCCCGGAAGAACGCAGCGCGGGGATCTGCTGGTGGAAGTCCGGGTGCTGACGCCCACCAAGCTGACCGAAAGACAGGAAGAACTGCTGCGCGAGTTCGAGACGTACGAGCAGGAAGAAGGGCCTCTGGACAAGGCCAAGGACTTCGTCAAAAATATCTTCAAGAAAGAAAAGAAATAAGTACGAGGCGCCCTCCGGGGCGCCTTGTTTTTACGCCGCTGGGCCGGCGACGGAGACCCGGCCCCAAGAGAGCGGAAAAACCGCGTTTTTTTTCGCAAAACGACAGGCCGTATGGTAAAAAAAGAGGTCGTCATGCTGCGTCGTTGTCTGCCGGGGCTGCTGCTGGCCCTGCTGCTGTCTGTCCTCCCCTGCCGGGCCGAGGAACGCTATCCCGTCAGTCTGCTGGGAGGGACCGTTTCTCTGGAAGTTCCCGAAGGTCTGTCGCCGCTGGCTCCGGATCTGCGCAAGGCCAAGTTTCCCGATCTGTCGCCGGATGACGGAGACGTGCTGGCCTCGCGCGACGGCAGCGCCACCGTGGTTGCCGCCTACAGCCCCGACACGCCCTTTCCTGACGATATGGCAACGGCCCGGCCCGCCCTCTCCATGGAAATGCACGAGCTGTACCCGGACGCCCGCTGGCTGCGCGACGAACTGGTTATGGTGGACGGACGCTTCTGCGCCCGCTTTGAATTTGAAACCGCCGCGCCGGACGGCCCCATACACAACGACATGATTGTGCTGGGGCATGAGGGCCGCATGCTCATTATCTCGGTCAGCGCCGGAGGCCCGTCCCGGGAGCGCTGGATGCGCCACAGCGAAGAAATCCTGCAAAGCCTGCGCCTCCCGACGACAAAAGAAAAACCCTGACCCCATTCACAGCCTGACGGTCCGGGGCGAAAGCCCGCCTCCCGCACAGGAAAAACGCAGAAGGGTTCAACATGAATCACGAGGAAACGCCGCCGAAAAAGCGCAAGGCGGCACGACAGAGGGCCGATGCGCTGGTACACGCGCAGGGGCTGGCGGAAAGCCGCGAACAGGCCCGGCGACTGATCATGGCGGGCAAAATTGCGCTGGAAGACGCCGGTCTGCCTCCGGGCGCGCCGCCCCTCAAGGTGGACAAGCCCGGGCATCCCTACCCGGAAGGAACGCTGTTCCGGCTGCTGGAGAACGAGCGCTTTGTCAGCCGGGGAGCCTACAAGCTGCTGACCATCATGGAACGCTTCAAGCTGGATGTGCATGACTGCGTCTGCCTTGACGCAGGCGCGTCCACCGGCGGTTTCACGGACTGCCTGCTGCAGCATGGCGCGCGGCGCGTCTATGCCGTGGATGTGGGCCGCAATCAGCTGCACGAAAAACTGCGGGCCGACGACCGCGTGGTCAATCTGGAAGGCGTGAATCTGCGCCATGCTCCGGCCTCGCTGATTCCCGAAGCCGTGGATCTTGTCGTGGCCGACGTGTCCTTCATTTCCCTGACGCTGGTACTGCCGCCCTGTATGACCTGGCTCAGACCCGGCGGCCGGGCAGCCGTTCTCATCAAGCCTCAGTTCGAGCTGGGGCCGGGCGAAACGGTCAAGGGCGTTGTCCGCGACGAGGCGGCGCGCCAGCGGGCCGTGGATAAGATTGTCACCTTCTGCGACGCGCAGCTGGGGCTGGCGTGCGAAGGCGTGGTGCCTGCGGCCGTCAAGGGGCCGAAGGGCAATCAGGAATACATGGCTCTGTTTTCCCGGCGCGCCGCAACATAGAGCGTTTCAACTTTGAAAAAGGTGAAACGCGAAGGCGGCGGCACAGCGCCGCCCGGCCAAAAGTGAGCGGAAAAACCGCGCTTTTTCCGCGAAACGACAGGCCGTATGGTTTGAAATGCACAGCATTTCAAACTGAAAATGCTCTGGTCTTTTTTACTTGCGT
>DXFI01000074.1 GCA_019114565.1 Candidatus Desulfovibrio intestinigallinarum
GGGGGCTTGGGGGGAAGGGAAACACCTCTCGCGCCAGCAGCGACCGGATGGCGGCCGCAGGCCGTGCCCGTTGCGACGCAGGAAGCTACGGGCATCGACAGCAGAGATGAGGGGTTTCCCTTCCCCCCAAATAAGCTGTGCATGGTGTTAACAGCCCTGATGGAGGAGAAACGAACATGGCTGTTGTCGGGCTGGTAGTGATTCCGCTGCCCGGGCAGGAGGATGCGGCGGCACGCGCGCTGGCGTCCTTTCCGGGGGTTGTGGAGCAGCGGCAGGCGGACGGGGGGCGGCTGGTGGCCGTGCTGGAGTGTTCCTCGCGGGATATTCGGGATCGTCTGGAGGAGGCGGCGTCGCTGGAACCTGTTCTGGAGTTGTCCGTTGCCTATGCCGACTATGAGGATGATCTGGACGACGAAGGGCATATGCCGTGCCCGCCGCCGCGCCGGAAGCGGAGGGCCGGGGCATGAGTCGCGTTTTTTTGTCCTCCCCCGCGTTGCGGCCGCCGGGCGCGGTGAAGGAAAAAGAGTTTGTCGTGCGCTGCATTCGCTGCGGGCAGTGTGTGGAGATCTGCCCGCACGGCACGCTGGTTTTCAAGGGCGGCTTTGGCAGGGACAGGCACACGCCCATGTTCGAGCCGGAGGATACGCCGTGTTATCTGTGTATGAAGTGCCCGCCGGTCTGTCCTTCCGGCGCGCTGGATGCCTCCCTGACGGATATGCGCAGGGCGCATATGGGCCGTGCTCATATTTTGCGCAACCGTTGCCATAACTATACGGGCGCGACCATGTGCATGACCTGCTATGATCGCTGTCCGTTGCGGGCTTCGGCCATTATTCTGGCCGACGGACTGACGCCCGCCGTTACTTCCGCCTGTACGGGCTGCGGCATTTGTGCGCATGTCTGTCCGGTCAAGGCCGTTGTCGTGCTGTCGCGCGAGGCGCACTGGGTTCCCGGTGATGCCGTGCCGACGCTGCCTGCCGAAGGGGAAACCATGCCGCCCCATCATGCCACGGGGGATGCCCGGTGAAGATCAGATTTTCGTTGCTGCGCCATCTTTCCCGCGGGGGCGTTCTTGCCCTTTTCTGTGCGCTGCCGTGGCTGAATGCCGCGGGGATGCACGGCATCAGCGGTTCCCTCTTTGCTCTGGATATTTTCGGCTGGCCCTTTGGAGACCCGGCGGCGCTGTTGCAGGCGCTGGCAGGCGGGGCGACGCCGTCGGTCAGGCTCCTCTGGGGCGTCGGCAGCTCTCTTGTGCTGGCCTTTTTTCTGGGAAGAGTCTTTTGCGGCTGGCTCTGCCCCTATGGTCTGTTCTCCGAAGCGGTTGTGGCGCTGCGCGGAAAAGCGGCGCGCCGGGGAACCGCTACCGGTCGTACTGAGCTTTTCAGCCGGATTGCCGTCCTGGCGCTCGGGATTGGACTGGTTTTTTGCGGGTATCCGGCCCTGACGGCGCTGTCCTTTCCCGGGACGCTGTCTCTGGCGCCTCTGATGACGTTTCTGGACGGCCCCGGGAGACTGCTTTTTGATCTTCTTGTCTTCCCCGGCACGGTGCTGCTGCTTGAATTTCTGTCCGGCGAACGTCTCTGGTGTCGCTTCTGCTGTCCGCAGGGGCTGCTGCTCGGAGCCGCCGCCTGGCTGGGAGCCCGGTGCGGGCGGCTGGGGCGGATATGGTCGCTGCCTGTGCGCTGGCAGGCCGGGAGCTGTTCCTGCAAGGGGGAACAGCCGTGCGGGGCCGTCTGTACGCTTCGGGTTCAGCCGCGCCGCAAGGGCGGGCCTGATCCTCTGCGCTGTTCCCGCTGCGGCGACTGTATTCAGACCTGTGCCGGCAAGGGAAAGGCGCTGACCTGGATGCGCTGACGGCGGCTGCTGTAAAAGATACAGGTTGCGAGCCGATCCGCAGCGGAGCCCTTGCGCGGAAAATCCAAAAAGGCTATACGTCCTAGGGTCGGTTCTTATGAGAAGCCTGCCGTGTACAGCCTTTCCGGCAAAGCGGCATACAGGCCCGGGAACCGTGCCTGCCGGGGCGGAGAAGCCTGCCCGGAGCAAAGATTTCACGCCAGAAGAGTGTAAGAGTCATGAGCAATCTGATGACCATCAAGGGGTATGTTACGCCCGTTCCCCGGGCAGCCGATCCTCGTCAGGCCCGCGTGGCGGTGCGCCAGCAGGATGATGAAGAATACCGTATCGTGCCGCGCGGCGCGGGCGTCGATCTTGACGACGAGGTCAGCGTGCCCGTGGAAGTGACGGGCATTGTGGATGAACTGGACGGGGTGCGTTACTTGATGGTGCGCGGCTACAAGGTTCTGGAAGACGATACCTGGCTCGACTGATTTTCTGCCTTCATCCCTGATTTCCGAAGCATGTTTTTTCCCGTTCGGATACGGAACGGGAGTCATCATTTGCCGCCTTCGGCAAGGGCTTACCGGAGCTTCCCTCCTTGCGCTGTTTTGCGCGATACGGCCGGAAGCTGCCGGATGAATTCTTTTCGCTCTCAGCGCCGCGTGTTTCGCGGCGCTTTTCTGTTTGTTCTCAGGACGGGTTCGTTGATAGCCCGTCCTTTTTTATTGCCGAACGTCGCCTCCCGGCAGCCTTTTTGTGACTCCGGGGGA
>DXFI01000075.1 GCA_019114565.1 Candidatus Desulfovibrio intestinigallinarum
AAACGACAGGTCGGGCGGCGCTGTGCCGCCGCCTTCGCATTTCACCTTTTTCAAAGTTGAAGCGCTCTAATTTTTATATTTATTTCAAACGAATAAAAATAAAAATGAAGGCTACTCATAATCTTTGAAAGGTACTTGCCGCAGGGCCTGTATCCTCTTTGAAGAAGCGCGTTGGGGGAAGGATGGGGGGCTTAGGGGAAGGAAACACCCTTGCGCGCTGGCCAAGGGGGTTTCCTTCCCCCAAGAAGAACGAGCTAGGTTAACACGCCCTGGAGCATTTTCAGTCTGAGATACTCTGAAAAGCGCCACATTTCCGGCAGTATGTCGGAAATGCGGCGCTTTTCATTATGGCGTGCTCTTTGCATTACTATAGGCGGCAGAGCTGTCTCTGTTGGATTGCCGACTGTGCTGACCTTTGCCAACATGGTGCAATCAAAGGAGTTTTTCTATGCAAGACGCAGTCTTTAGCAGCCTCTTCGGCGCGTTGACGACAGAGCATCGTCTGAACTTCATCGCCAATAATTTGGCGAACGCCAATACCATAGGCTACAAGCAGACCCAGCTGTCCTTCAAGGACACAATGGCCTACTACGCGCACGATGAAATCCGGGAACCGCTCATGAACTTGCGTTCCAAGCCGCTGTTCCCCGAGCCGAAGAACATGGTGCGGCCGCGTATCGGCGTATCGCGCACCGACTATACGCAGGGATCGATGCAGTTCACGGGCGACCCGCTGGATATAGCCATCAGCGGCGAAAACGCCTTCTTCCGCGTTGGGACGCCCACGGGCAATTATTTGACGCGGAGCGGGCATTTCGTCCTGAGCGGCGACGGTATGATCATGACGCCCGAAGGCTGGCCGCTGCTGGGGGCCGGGGGCAACATCATTGTGCCTCCGGGAACGCGCTCTCTGGCAATCAGCGAAGACGGGACCGTACAGGCCGACGGGGTTGCCATTGAGCAGATTGCTCTGGTGAGCGTGGATAACCCGCAGAACCTGGAGAAGCTCGGCCGGAACCTGTACCGCAACCGTACCAACGTGGATGTGGCGGAAGAAGATGCCTATGCGCTGGGCGCGCGCGTGGAACAGGGCTACGTGGAAAAGGCCAATGTCAATGTCGTGACGGAAATGGTCAATATGATTGAAGTCCAGCGGCAGTTCGAGGCCTATCAGAAAGTGATGCAGTCCGTGGATTCTCTTGATCGGCAGGCCAACGAAAAGATCGGCAGGCGTCAGGGATAACGGCATGGCGTAACCGGGAGACGACGTCGGCCTGATGCTTCCGGCACGGCCAAGTTTCCTTTTTTGATGCCTGCTGCCCGCAGGAGGGTATGCGGCAAGCGCGGCAGCGCGAGGAGTGATGCCTTATGATGCGTTCTTTGTGGACCAGCGCCACCGGCATGGTGGCTCAGCAGCTCAATATTGACGTTATTTCCAACAACCTGGCCAACGTGAATACCACGGGCTTCAAAAAGAGCCGCGCCGAATTTGAAGACCTCATGTATCAGACCATGAAGGTCGCCGGCGCCATTACCGAAGGGGACACGACGCTGCCCGTGGGTATTCAGGTCGGTATGGGCGTGCGCCCCACCGCCGTGCACAAGTTCTTCACGCAGGGCGATTTCCAGAATACGGGGAACCCGCTGGACGTGGCCATTGAAGGCGACGGCTTCTTCCAGGTCGATGTCAACGGCGAGCTGATGTACACCCGTTCGGGCTCCTTCAAGCTCAATCAGGACGGCACCATCGTCACGAGCAACGGCTATATTTTGCAGCCGGAATTTGCCGTGCCGGAAGAAACCAAGGAAATTTCCATTTCCGCCAACGGCCATCTGGCGGCGCTGGATGCCAACGGCGAAGAAATCGCCGCGGCGGAAATCCCCCTGTACACCTTCATCAACCCCGCCGGTCTGGATGCGCGCGGGCGTAACCTCTACACCCCCACGGAAGCCTCGGGCGACGAACTGGAAGGCATTCCCGGCGAAGACAATGTGGGTACGCTGGCCCAGGGCTTCCTGGAAATGTCCAACGTTGAGGTCGTTGACGAAATGGTGAACATGATCGTGGGCCAGCGTGCCTACGAAGTGAACTCCAAGGCTATTCAGACGTCCGACAGCATGCTGGGAACAGCTGTCCAGCTCAAGCGCTCGTAACGGCCGTTTGGTTTCCTGTTGCCTCGTCACGCCTTCGGAACTGTTTTCGAAGGCGGCGATGGCGTCTTGCAGAGAGGTATGCGCATGCTTTTGTGTTCGTTGTGGAGTGTGTCTGTGCGTCCCGGGACCGTTTCTTCGCAGTGCCGCGGCACGCTGGAGGAGCGTATTCTGTGGCGTCGCGGCGCGCGTCTGCTCGGGAGCGTATTCCTCTGGGTGCTGTTTTGCTCCTGTCTTACGGTGTTGCCGCAGGTGCATACGGCGCTGGCCTGGAGCAGCGGCAGCGTCGTCGGGAGCACATTTCAGGATGGCGAGCGGAATTATCGTCAGGGGTCGGTGGCGCAGTCGCTGCAGAGCGGCGAGCGCCGCGGCATCCTGCTGCCGGACGATGCTCACAATCCGCGCAAGAACAGGATCAGAACGGCGCTTGCAGACAATGCCGTTGCGCTGGCGGAACCGGGATCGACCGCTGCCCTGGCGGCGGAAGACTGGCGCATAAAGATTCGCAACGCCGCCATTGCCCGCGGAGATCAGGTCCTGCTGGGCGATATCGGTGAGCCGCTCGGGGGAATGTCGCCGGAGCGCTGGCAGTCGCTGGCCTCGCAGCCCCTGTGGCCCGCGCCCGAGGAAGAGGGAAAACCCATGCAGATCAGCCGCTCCCGGCTGTCTCTGGCCCTGCGGCAGGTGCTGGGCAAGGATGTAAGCGGTCGCTGTATCCTGCCTTCATCGCTGGTCATTCAGCGGGGTGGTCTGCTGTTTATGGAAGACGCCCTGCGGGATTATGTCATTCGCAGCCTTGGCCCCCATCTTGCAGCCATGCCGGGACAGGCGGAGCTGACGGATTTTCGTCTGCCGGGATACATCTTTCTGAGCCATTCGCAACAGCGGGTACAGCTGGAGGTGGGCAAGCTCTCTCCCGGGCGCGTCACCTTGCGTTTTGCGGTTCAGGAGGCGGACGGGACGGTGATCCGCCGCGTTTCCGGACTGGCAAATCTGGTTCTCTGGGTCACGCTTCCGGCGGCGGCCCGACCGCTGAACAAGGGCGAGAACCTGAGCCCCGACGCTGTGACGTTCATTCGCTTCAACGCGTCGCAACTGCGGGGCGTGCCGTGGGACGGACAGGGCGGCCCCTGGCAGACTTCCCGCAGCCTTACGACTGGTGAACCCATTCTGCAAAGCGATCTGGCAAGTCAGCTGATGGTGCGCCGCGGCGATGTGGTCAAGCTCATCTTCAAGCGCGGCAACGTGCACATGGAGACGCATGCCGAAGCCCTGGCCGACGGCGAACCCGGCGGAACCATTGCAGTGCGTAACCTGCAGACCAAGAAACAGGTCTACGGCATTGTGCAGGACGGCAATACTGTCATTATTCGTTAACAGGAGCATTTTTCGCCGTCCCCGGCTCCGGGCATAAAACAGAACGCCGTCGGGATGGCATAGTCAGTCATTAGTGACGTTGTTCCAAGGGAGAATCAATCATGAGGACACGCCTGTTTGCTCTGGCGCTGTGCGCCGTCTTCCCGTTGTGCGCCGCCTGCAGCGGCAGCACCAACAGAACCCCCAGCATCCGCACCACCATGACCCCGCCGCAGGAATACCGGCAGGAAGAAAACCTGCCCAATAATCCCGGTTCCCTCTTTGCGGCCAGCGATTCGGACACGCTGTTTTCCGACAGCCGGGCCCGCCGCGTGGGCGATATCGTCATTGTGAAGCTGGTGGAAAATACCAAGGCGCAGCACAAGGCCGAGACCTCCGTGGACAAGGATAATAACAATAACTACGGCGTGAGCGCTCTGATGGGACAGTCCAAGGTGGGCTTCCTGCCTTTCGTGGGCGTTGGTCCCCGGGGACGCGTGGGCGCCAATCCGCTTGTGGCGTCCAACTCGGTCAGCGACGTGAACAGCACCGGCAAGACCAAGCGTGAAAACTATGTGACAACCTCGCTGGCAACGCGCGTCATTCGCGTGCTGCCCGGCGGGCTGCTGCAAATCGAAGGCGCGCGGGAAATCCGCGTCAACGAAGAAACGGAATACATGGTCGTGCGCGGCATGGTCCGGGCCAAGGACGTGACTGCCGACAACTCCGTTTTCTCCACGCAGATTGCCGACGCATCCATTCAGTACTACGGCAAGGGCGTGCTGTCCGACAAGCAGAAGCCCGGCTGGTTCAGCCGTCTGATGGATAACGTGTGGCCGTTCTAATGCTTCTGGATTTTCCGCAATCCCGGCAGGCGTAGTCCTGCCGGATTGCGGGGAAAAGGGGACGGAACGACGGCAGGGGAAACCGTGTCGTTGTTGCCCGGCGGCGAAGATATGTGACGCGCGTCTCGGGAGACGCGGAAGAGGACGTCCGGCTGCGCCAAGGGGTAAGCCTGGGGAGGCCGTTCCCGAAAAAGGGAGGGAAACCGCATCGGTTTCCCTCCCTTTTGGCGTTCAACAGGCATTTTCAGTTTAAACGCAAAGCATTTCAAACTGAAAATACTCTAGAGCGTTTCTACTTTGAAAAAGGCGAAACGCGAGGCGGCGGCACAGCGCCGCCCGGCCCAAAGTGAGCGGAAAAACCGCGTTTTTTCCGCGAAACGACAGGCCGTATGGTTTGAAACGCACAGCGTTTCAAACTGAAAATGTTATAATGTCGGCAGGCCCTAGCCGCGATAGAGAATGCTTTCGTTGATATCGCCCAGCGAAGCGCAGCCGGTAAGCAGCATGGCCTGAGTGAGCTGGCCCTTGATGCCTTCAAAATAGGCCTTGACGCCTTCGAGGCCGCCGCCGATGGCCGCCACGGAAACGGGACGGCCGATGAGGACGGCTTCCGCGCCCAGCGCAAGCATCTTGAGGACGTCCACGCCCGTGCGGATACCGCCGTCCACGAGGATATGAATATGACCGCGCACGGCTTCGGCGATGGCGGGCAGGACTTCGGCGGTGCCGGGGCAATGGTCGAGCACGCGGCCGCCGTGATTGGAGACAACGATGGCATCGACGCCCGCGTCAACGGCGCGGCGGGCGGCTTCGGTCGTCATGACGCCCTTGATCATCAGCTTGCGTCCGGCGTCGTGCACGAAGGAAGCGAGATCTTCCAGTTCCTTCTGCGACATGGGCGCAACGGGGCGTCCCATTTTACGGAGAGTAATCAGGCCGGCGGCGTCCACGTCCACGCCCAGCACGGGGCAGCCCGGGGCCAGCAGGCGTTCCGCCTTGTCGTACAGCTCCTTGCCTTCCCAAGGCTTGACAAAGGGGATGCCATAGCCGTTTTCAGCCCGTAGCGCGGCTTCGGCGCCGTCCACGATGAAGGGGGGCACACCGTCGCCGGTACAGCCCACGGCACCGGCCGCCCGGCTGCCGGAGACGACGGCATGGATATAGTCGTCTTCGCTCATGCTGTCGCCCATATTGAAGGAGACGCCGCCGATGGGAGCCGCCAGAACGGGCAGTTCCATGTCGAAGCCGAGCAGAGAAAGCTGGGTCTTGGGTTCGCGCGCGTCATGCAGGGCGGTCATGTTCAGCCGCTGGGCCGCCAGCGCGGTCACGTTGTTGCGGAACGAAGCCCCCGTGACGAGTCCTCCCATGCCGGGCACTTCTCCGGCGCAGGCGCGACCGTCGCATACGGGACAGATACGGCAAAAGCCTTTCATGCGCTCTCGCGCGAGCTTGCGTACATCATTCATGCTTATTCTCCTTGCTCGGCGACGCTGCGCCGACGATTGGTAGTCGTGCAACATATAGCGCAGGCAGTGCCCTCTTGGCTAGGGTCAATCCTTCTTCCTCCCGCGTTTCCGCGAGTAGGAAAAGGATGAACAGCTGTTTTGTTCTTTTTTTCTCAGCTGGCTGCTGGCGCAGAGAGTAGCCGGATTGATCTGTTTTACTTTTTTACTAAAAAATATTTTTATTTTACTATAATAGCTATCAAAACAAAAAGGCTGTTCTTCAGTGGCGGAATGTCAGGTGATTTTTTGCACAAGCTATTGACTTTTGCCCGCCTGCCCTCTACAAGAAAAAGGTGTTTGGTTGTGCGCACAATGATGACGGCCGCCGCTGTTGCCCCTGTGTCATAAACGGTATTTGCGGGCGGCGGCCGGTGCGTATGCTTGCTCCTTGCAGTCTCGGGGGCGAATGCCGGAGAGAGGTCCGCGACCGCGCTCCGTGTTCCGGCGGTGAGTCGTTGCTTCCGTACCTGTGCCCCGTTCGATGCTTCCGAACGGGGCTTTTTTGTGCCCGGAGGGCGCGCGGCATGTGTTGCGTGTCCAGAAGGCAATGGCTATAGTGACGGCATGTTGCGTACCTTCAACCCTGCGGCGGCAAGCCGTCCTCTCTATGACCATTCATGATATTCGCGCCGCTCTGGCGGCGGACAAGGCCACGGTAGGCACCTGGCTGCAACTGCCCTCGCCCGATGTGGCGGAACTGATGGCCCTTGCGGGCTATGACTGGGTTGCCGTGGATATGGAACATGGTTCGTTCGGGCGTACTGGATTGCCCGATATCTTCCGGGCCATAGAATGCGGCGGCGCAGCGCCCTTTGCCCGTTTGCCCGTAGCGTCCAAGCCGGCTATCAAGGCCGCGCTGGAGGCCGGGGCTCAGGGGCTGATTTTTCCCATGATTGAAACCCGGGAGCAGCTGGATCAGGCCATCAGCTGGGCCGTCTACCCCGGCTATGACGACGGACGCACCCCTGATGAGCCTCTGCGTGAAAATCGTGGCGTAGGCTACTGTCGCGCCAATGTCTTCGGCAAAAATTTTGATGCCTACATGAAGCGCCGCGCTCCTGAAATCTTTCTTGTGGCACAGCTTGAGCATATCCGGGCCGTGGAAAATCTGGATGCCATCCTTTCGCATCCACGCCTGGATGCCATCATGGTGGGGCCCTATGATCTTTCCGGCTCCATGGGGCTGACGGCACAGTTCGATCATCCTGATTTCAAGGCTGCCATGGAGCGTATTCATGCCGCCTGCAAACGGCACAAGCCGCTCATGGGGCTGCATATCGTGCAGCCGGATCCGGAGGAGCTGCAGCGGGAGATCGCGGCGGGCAGCCGCTTCATTGCCTACGGCATTGATTCCGTCTTTCTCTGGCGCAGCGCGGAGCGTCCGCGCTAGGGCGTGTTGACATTACAGCGTTCTTCCGGGGGAAGGAATCCCTTTGGCCGGCGCGCAAGGGGCCCAGGCTTTCCCAGCGAAGCGGGGAAAGGCGTTCCCCTTTCTCCCCCGGCCCTTATCCTTCCCAGCGCGCTTTTTCAGAGAGACAAGAGCATGCGGCAGGCTCCTTCAAAGGTCATGTGCAGGCTGCATGTTTTATCTATTTGAAATAAAATATAAATTCTGTTAACACGCCCCAGTCGTCCGCAAAGGAGGATTTTGTGAAAATCACGGTATTCGGCGGTTCCGGCTTCCTGGGATCGCATATCTGCGACAAGCTCTCCGAGGCGGGGCATCACGTCACCATCGTGGATGTCCAGCCTTCGCCGTGGCTGCGCCCCGATCAGACCATGATGCAGGGCAGCATTCTGGATGAAGAAACGGTACGCCGTGCCGTGGATGGCGCCGATATGGTGTTCAACTATGCCGGGATTGCCGACATCGGCGAGGCCAACAATCGCCCGGTGGATACGGCGCGTCTCAATGTGGTGGGCAATGTCATGGCGCTGGAAGCCTGCCGTCAGGCCGGCGTCAAACGCTATGTGTTCGCCAGCTCACTCTATGTCTACGGCAAGTCCGGCGGTTTTTACCGGTGCAGCAAGCAGGCCTGCGAAATCTATATTGAGAATTATCAGGCCATGCATCATCTGCCCTACACCATTTTGCGCTACGGCTCTCTGTACGGGCCGCGGGCGGACAAACGCAATGCCATTCACCGCTTTGTGCACGAGGCGCTGACTACCGGCAGCATCACCTATTATGGCGCACCTACGGCGCTGCGGGAGTATGTGCATGTGGACGACGCGAGCACCGCGACCCTGATGGTGCTTGACCCGGAATTTGAAAATCAGAACATCATCATTTCCGGCAACCAGCCCATGCGCGTGGGCGATCTGTTCAAGATGATCGGCGAGATGCTCGGTAAGGAGCTGACCATCAAGTATCAGAACGATCCCAACAGCGGCCACTATCAGATCACTCCCTACTCCTTCATGCCCAAGATCGGCCGCAAGCTGGTGCCGCCGCTGACCGTGGATCTCGGGCAGGGCATTCTGCGGGTTATGGAAGAGGCCCACAAGGCCGAGCATCCCGAATTGCAGAGCGAAGGCGGCTATCTGGTCGCTACGGACGACTAGAGCGTTTTTCCTCCATCCTTGGCGCATGTCGCGCATGTTCCGGCCGCGCTGTCGGATTTTTCGCAAACGACTACATCCTGTATCCAGGAGATTTCCATGAATATCATTGCCATTATTCCCGCCCGCATGGGTTCCAGCCGCTATCCCGGCAAGCCTCTTGCTCTTATTCACGGGGTGCCCATGGTGGGGCATGTGGCCTTCAGAACCCGGCAGAGCTCTCTGCTGAGCGCCACCTACGTGGCCACGTGCGACGATATTATTGCAAGCTACTGCGAGGATGCCGGTCTTGAATGCGTCATGACCGGCGATCATCATGTGCGCTGTTCCACGCGTACCGCCGAAGCTCTGCTGAAAATCGAGGAAGCCACGGGCCGCAAGGCCGATATCGTGGTCATGGTGCAGGGCGACGAACCCATGATCACCCCCGACATGATCGACGCGGCCGTGGAACCCATGCTGAAGGACCCCTCCATCAACGTTGTGAATCTCATGGCCGAGATGGACACCATTGAGGAATTTGAAGATCCCAACGAGGTCAAGGTCGTTGTGGACCGCAACATGGATGCCCTGTACTTCTCGCGCGAACCCATTCCCTCGCGCAAGAAAGGCTCCGACAAGGTTCCCATGCGCAAGCAGGTCTGCATCATTCCCTTCCGCCGGGACTATCTGCTGCGCTTCAACGAAATGGAAGAAAGCCCGCTGGAAATTTACGAGTCCGTGGACATGATGCGGATTCTTGAATACGGCGAAAAGGTGCGCATGGTGCCTACCGACAAGCGCACGTACAGCGTGGATACGCCGGAAGACCTCGCCCGGGTGGAACGCCTCATGACGGGCGACGCCCTTATGAAAACCTACAGCAAGTAAGCATGAGCGGGCGTCCTTCCCTGCGTCGGCGCTGTGCCGCGGCTCTTGAGGAGAGCTGGATCTGTCTCTGGGGCTGGATTCCCACGCCGGTGGGAACGCTTCTGCGGCTGGCGGCTTGGCGCTGGTGTTTTGCGGCCTGCGGCTCCGCCCGTTTTGCCACGGGTGTTGCGCTGCTGGGATGCCGCCATATGCGTTTCGGCAACGGCGTGCGCATAGGACGCGGCTGCTTTCTTTCCGCTGAAGACGGGAAGCTGGAGCTTGCGGACGAAGCGGCGCTGTCGCCGCATGTGCATGTGGGCGCGGATCATGGCCTGATTCGTATCGGCAGACAGACGGCCATCGGACCCGGTACGGTGATTCGGGCGGCCAATCATCGTTTTGCCGACGTTTCCCGGCCCATCATGCGGCAGGGACACGACTACGGAGAAATCGTCATAGAGGACGACGTCTGGATTGGCGCAAACTGCGTCATTACGCCCAATGTGCGTATCGGGCGCGGCGCTGTGGTCGGCGCCGGAGCCGTGGTAACCCGCGACGTGCCGCCGTACACCGTTGTCGGCGGCGTGCCTGCGCGCCCCATTTCCCGGCGCGGCAAAGCCGCGGACTGAGATTCCCAGGACTTTTACCGGCCCCGGAGGCGCAACGGCCCCGGGGCCTTTTGCGAGGTATTACTGCCATGCTGCACTGTCTGGCCTTTGACTGCGACGGCGTTCTTCTGGACAGCGTCCCTGTGAAGACGCGAGCCTTTGCCCGGATTGCCGAGCCCTACGGCGCGGAAGCCCGGGATCGCTTTGTCATGTATCATACGGTTCACGGCGGCGTGAGCCGTTACAAAAAATTTGAATGGTTCTACCGGGAAGTGCTCGGGCGCGAAATTACGCCGGAAGAGTCCGCCGAGCTGGGACGCAAATTTGCGGAATACGCGCTGGATGAAGTGCGCCGCTGCCCCATGATCGCCGGGGCGGAAGACGTGCTGCGCCGCTGGCAGGGCGTGCTTCCTCTCTATGTCTGCTCGGGCGCTCCGCAGGAAGAGCTGGATCTGGTACTGCGGGAGCGCGGTCTGACCGGCTATTTTCAGGGGATTTTCGGTTCGCCGCCGGCCAAGGCCGAGCTGCTGGCGCGTGCAGTATCCGTCGCGGGCGTTCTGCCCGAGGAATGCCTGATGGTGGGAGACGCTCCTACGGATCGCCATGCCGCCGAAACCGTGGGCACTCTTTTCTACGGTGTCGGACCGGAGGTGAAGGGGGGCGACATTCCCTGGGGGCAGGATCTCACGGGACTCAACGACTGGATAGCCGCCCGGGTCGCCGTCAAGGGCTGATGGTATGGCTCACTTTTCTCCAGTTTTCCGGCGGACACTGCTGATTATTCTGGCCATTATTCTGGCGGAAGGACTGTTTGTTCTGCTGCTTCAGGGAACGGGCGATACCAGCTTTTTCCGCTGGGCAGGCAAGGATGGCGGCGACTCTGCGGGAAGCGGCGTTGCGTATTCGGAAGACGGCATGCTTATGCCCGGCGAGGTCGAAGCCCCGCCTCCGCCGCCCCAGAGCTATCTTCCCGAGGAGATCCGTACGATTCGCCCCGATGCTCCGCAGGCGTCGGCTCAGGAACGGGCTCAGGCCAATGAGATTCTTCTGCATGCCAACCGGGCTTTTTCTCAGATGCAGGGAACGTATGACGCCTATGTTGCGGCCCTGCTGCAGCTGACGGATGTGTACGAGCGGGACTACACGGCCCCTGTGCCGCCGGAACGCCCGATGCGCGTCACGCTCTCTCCCGAGCTTGCGCCGCCTGATCAGCTCTGGACGCCTGCCAGCATTCAGAGCTTCAAGGAAGGCCTGGCGGGCATGGATGCCGCTATGGATTCCATGCGGGCCGATTACATGGCCCTGATGCGCTATGTGGCGGATGATTCCATCCGGGATGACGGCGTCAAGGGTAAGGAACTGACGCTTTCCATCCGGCGCGGCGGCGAAGAGTACGGCAAGGCGCGGGAAAAGGCTCTGTCCAGCCTCAACAGCGAAGCGGAGAAGGCTGAGCAGACGCTGCTGCAAGGCCATCCGCTGCGTCCTCAGATTCAGGCGGCCAAGCTGCTTACGGCCCGTATGCGCCTTGCGCCCGCCATGCTGGCGGGAGACAAGCCCGATCCGCTTGTTCTGGATCGCTGGCGCAGAGAATTGGAAGGCATGATCAACGAGGCTGCGCTGCTGCCCTGTTCCGTTCCCGGCGAAGTGGAACGCCGCTGGCGCGTCTTTCTCCGCACCGCGGCGGAGTTTCCGCAGGTGGTTCTGCTCGGCCAGAGGGCCGGATTTGACGAAATCCTGCGCGGCCAGCTCAATACGACCTACACCCGCGTACAGCAGGCCTATAACGAGTTTGTCGCCGCCGTGAACTCTTAGATTCGATTC
>DXFI01000076.1 GCA_019114565.1 Candidatus Desulfovibrio intestinigallinarum
GGACAGTAGCTTCAGCCATTTCTATTTATAGGCCCTGGAGCGTTTCACCTTTGAAAAAGGTGAAACGCGAGGCGGCGGCACAGCGCCGCCCGGCCCAAAGTAAGCGGAAAAAGCAGCGCTTTTCCCGCGAAACGACAGGTGTATGATTTGAAACCTGTTCTTTTCACGCTGCCGTACGCATAAAAAAAGCCCCTCGCACGAGGGGCTTTTTTTATGCTGTTTGCCTGTCGTCTCAGTTATTCTTCTGCCGTCCCATGCGGGCGCGTATCAGCTCGACAGCGACCGGCAGTACGGAAATGATGATAATGGCATAGACGATGATGCCGAAATTTTCACGTACCCACGGCTGATTGCCGAGAAAATACCCGGCCGAAACCAGGCCGCCCACCCAGAGGATGCAGCCCGTAACGTTGAACAGAAAGAACATGCGCGGGCACATGAGGGCAATACCCGCCACAAAGGGGGCAAAGGTGCGCACGATGGGGATGAAGCGCGCAAGGATGATGGCCTTGCCGCCGTGCTTTTCATAAAACTGATTGGCCTTCAGCAAGTGTTCCTTCTTGATGAAGCGCGTTTCGCGCGCAAAAATGGCAGGGCCCACATGCCGCCCGATAAAATAATTGCAGGCATCGCCCAGCACCCCCGCGGCCAGCAGGGTCAGCAGAACATGCTCATAGCCCATGAGCCCGGCACCGGCCACAACGCCGGAAGCAAACAGCAGCGAATCGCCGGGGAGAAAGGGGGTAACCACAAGCCCCGTTTCACAAAAGACGATGACAAACAGAATGGCGTAAATCCATGTTCCGTAATCGGCGACCAGTTCAAAAAGATGGGCGTCGATATGCAGAATAAAATCCACAAGAAAGGCCAGTGCTTCCACAAGAACTCCTTTGCTGCGGAGAGTGCCGGAGCCCGGGCCGCATAAAAGCATCGCCGCACGGCCGGACAGCTCTCCGTGGTAGAAATACGCACGCTGTACGCCTCTTGTACCTTATGGCGGCTTATGGCACAACAACACAGACCCGCATGACGCTCTGCGATCATGCAGCCTTTGCCCGGAAATGCCATGCGTTTTTTATCGTCGCTTCTATGTGTCCTTGCCTTTGCGGCAGGAGTCGTCCTTTCCCCCGATCCGGGATATGCCGCAGGCTATCAGGTCGGCTTCCGCACCATCGGCCAGTGGCAGGTGGAAAACGCACTGAGGCTGGATGTCAATATCTGGTATCCTTCCATCCGCGCGCCGCGCGAGCTGGACTATCCCCCGTGGACCATCGAAGCGGCACGCGGCGGCAAGCCCGTGGAAGGACGCTTCCCGGTGATTGTCCTGTCCCATGCCTCGCCGGGGGCCCGCTTCTCCTATCATCAGACCGCCGCCTGGCTGGCCATGCACGGCTTTGTGGTGGCCGCTCCCACGCATGCCGTGGACAGCATGTATAATATGGACGCCCTGTTTACCTGGCGGCAGTTCCGCACACGGGCGACGGATATCAGCACCACGCTTAACATCCTGCAGAAATCCCCGGATCTTGCGCCCATGGCCGACATGAACCGTGTGGGCGTCATCGGCTACGGCGCAGGCGGCCTGGCGGCCCTGCTGACCGGCGGGGCACTGCCGGACTGCGGCTCCCGGGACATGTACTGCGCAAGCGTCGAGCGGCAGGACATGTACTGCAACCCCTGGGCCGCGGAAAAGCTCGACGCCCTCTGCGCACAGCTGCCGCTGCGAAAAAGTCTGGCGGATACGCGCGTCAAGGCTGTGGCGGCCGTATCACCCGCCTTTTCCCTTCTCCTGAGTCAGAAAAGCCTGCGGCACTACTATCCCCCGACGCTCCTGATCGCCGGCGGGGCGGAAGTGGAAGACCGCCCCGATACTATCCGCATGCTGGCTTCATGGTTCCCCCGTTCCGTGGAAGTGCTGCAAATCGACGATGCCGATACAGGGGCCTTCATGTCGCCCTGTCCCCCTGTTCTGCTGGAAGACCTGCCGGAACTGTGCGGCAGCGTCACGCCCGACGAGCGCGCCCGAATTCTGGATACCCTGCACTCCGCTCTGCTCTCCTTTTTTATCCAGCACCTCGGTGACGAGACGCCCCCTTCCGCCATACCGCTTCCCCCCGACCCCGCCGCGACCGGAACCCCCTGATCGCGCAGCCCGGAAGCGTCCCGGAACCCGTACCGCTTTTTCCGTGAAATGCCCGGCTATGCCCTGGAGACATCACTATGCGTTTCACCGCTTTTCCTGCCCTGCTGTTTGCGCTGCTCCTGTCCGGCCTTGCGCCCGCTCCCGCGCCAGCTGCCGACGAAGGCGACGACTGGGTCTATATGCCTGCGGGAGCCCGGCCGACCTATTTCGGCATTCATGGCGGCACCATGCCCGTCAGTCTGCTGGTCAGCGATGACGGTGCGGCGCTGGTCAGCTTCGTAGGTCTTACCGGCAACGATTTTCTCAATATTCTCTACAGAATGGACCGGCGCGTTCCCTCCCTCTTCAACGGAACGTCACCGGAAAGTCGCCGTCGCCTGCCGGGGCGCAATGCTCCGGCAGTGCCCTCCGGTCTGACGGCCGGCGGCGGCGACGACAGCCTGCCCGTGTTCCACTCCCTGGGGGAACGCTCCACCCATCTGCTTCCCTTCGGCTTTTCGGAAACCCCGCTGCCCATTGAGGGGCACGTCATGCTCCCCAGCCACGCCTCGCCCGCCAAGCGCTTCCGCCTGTTCATCGATCCCAAGTATCTGCAACCCCGCTGATGCGCGGGCATGCGATTTTTCCGGGGGGAAGGGAGAGGCCCTTTTGAAAAAGGCCCTCTCCCTTCCCCCCGACCCCCTTCCCTCTCCCGAAAACTTTCTCTCAGGAGGATGACGCGCCACGGCGACACAGCCACCTGCCGCGTCTCGCCGTCCCCCGATAACGCACACCAAAAGAGCGCTTCCTCCTGCCCGCATATCCCGCAGGAAAAACATCACGGCCCCGCAGAGCTTGTGCCTGCGGGGCCGCTTTATAGCATTTTCAGTTTGAAACACTTCGCGTTTCAAACCATAACGCAGTTTTTCCGCTAACTTCCTGCAGGGCGACTCTGTGCCGCCTGTTGTGACAGATGCGTTCAGGAAAAGACAGCCCGGTAACAATTATGACACCCCCGTCCGTATCGCCGGGAGACGGCGACCAGCGGAAAGCGGGCGCGTCCTCGCAACGCCCCATTCTCCAGAATAAAGCGCGTTGGGGGAAGGATGGGGGTCTGGGGGAAGGAAACACCCTTGCGCGTCAGCCAAGGGGGGTTCCTTCCCCCAGTCAAATTCTATAGCATTTTCAGTTTGAAACGCGTTGCGTTTCAAACCATACGGCCTGTCGTTTCGCGGAAAAAACGCGGTTTTTCCGCTCACTTTGGGCCGGGCGGCGCTGTGCCGCCGCCTCGCGCTTCACCTTTTTTAAAGTTGAAACGCTCTAACGCCCGGACAGAATGGCTTCCAGCGTTTCGAG
>DXFI01000077.1 GCA_019114565.1 Candidatus Desulfovibrio intestinigallinarum
GGGAGAGGGAGAACCCTTTTTCAAAAGGGTTTCCCTCTCCCCCTCAATAATTCACGCTCCGCATACGCGGAGCGGACGGGAATCGCTTAGAGTTCCGGCGGCAGCTCCTTGAGCTGGGCCATGGTGAAGACCGGGCCGTCGACGCAGACGTAATGACTGCCGATATTGCAGCGGCCGCAGATACCGATGCCGCACTTCATGCGCTTTTCCAGCGTGGTCACGATGTTCTCCGGCGCAAAGCCCAGCTTTTCGAGGGCCTGCAGGGTGAACTTGATCATGATCGGCGGGCCGCAGAGGACGGCGACGGTATTGTCGGGGCTGGGCTGCAGCTCCGTCAGCACATTGGGGATCAGGCCCACCTTGTGCTGCCAGCCCTCGAAGGGGTTGTCGATGCACAGGGTGCAGTTCAGATCGGGATTGTTCAGCCAGCCCTGCAATTCATAGCTGTAGGCCATGTCGCGGGGGCTGCGGGCGCCGTAGAGCAGGCTGATCTTGCCGTAGTCCTTTTTGTTTTCCAGCAGATGCAGCATGATGGTGCGGATGGGGGCCATGCCGATGCCGCCGCCCACAAAGAACACGTTCTTGCCCTTCCACTGTTCGTAGGGGAAGTAGTTGCCGAGAGGGGCGCGCACGCCCACCTTGTCGCCGGGATTGAGGCGATGGATGGCGGCCGTCACTTCCCCGGCCTGCATGACGGAGAACTGGAGGTAATCCTTGCAGGACGGCGGGGAATTGATGACGAACGTGGATTCACCCGCGCCGAACACGGAGAGTTGGCCGACCTGGCCCGGCTCGTAACGGAAGTTCTTCATGGCCTCGGCATCGTCAAGCACGACACGCAGGGTCCGGATATTGCCGGTTTCCTGAATCACTTCCAGCACGGTTGCGGGCATGGGGGCATAGGGGTTGCCCTGAGGCTGCGGACGGGCCGTCAGCTCGCGGAGCATGCCGCCGCCCGCTTTGGGCTTCATGGGGGCTGCGGCCTTGGGAGCGGCAGCCCTGGCCGGGGCCTTGGGCGCGGCTTCCGGCGCGGGCGCGGCCGGAGCGGCTTCCTTCACGGGAGCTGCCGCGGGCGCAGCCGCCGGAGCGCCGGCCTCGGGAGCCGCCGGAGCGGCCGCTTCCTGAGCCTTGGCGGCTTTGGATGCAACCTTTCTGGTCTTTTCTTCCGTGGCTTCCTTGGCGGCGGCAGGCTTGGCGGTTCTGGGCTTGCTTGCGGTTTTCTTCGTTGCCATGTGTCAGTTCCTCTCTACTCTGCGTTGACGGCATCCAGCACGATGGCGCGGATATCAAGGCATACGGGGCAGTTGCTGATGCAGCGGCCGCAGCCGTTGCAGGAGAAGGCCCCCCAGTTTTCGGGATAGGTGGCGAACTTGTGCGACACCCGGTTGCGCATGCGCAACGCCTTGGCCGTGCGCGGATTGTGCCCGCTGGCTTCACGGGTGAAGAGGGGGGACATGCAGTTATCCCAGGTCCGCAGACGGCGGCCGGGCTTCTGGTAGCCGTCGCCCTCATCCGTGATGTTGAAGCAGTAGCAGGTGGGGCAGAAGTAGGTGCAGGCCCCGCAGGAAAGGCAGCGATCCGTTTCCTTTTCCCAGAAATCCACATCCGTGAAACGGGCGGCCACCTTGGCGGGAGCTTCCTTGAGATCGGGAGCCTTGTTCAGCGTGGCCCAGGCCGCCTTGCGGGCAGCTTCGGCGTCGGGGAAGCGGGCCGCGCCGTCTTCAAGGCCGGATCCTTCCAGCAGGGCGTCGCCGCGAGGCGTCAGGCCCTGCAGGACAATGCCGCCTTCCACTTCGGTCATCAGAACGTCGGAGCCCTCCGGCGAGGAAGGACCGCCGCCGACCCAGTGACAGAAGCAGGTGGAGCAGCCGCGCGGACAGGTCAGCGTCAGCACGGTCAGCTGCTCGCGGCGGGCCTTGTAGTAGGGATCGACCATAGGCCCCTGAAGATAGGGACGATCCAGCGTTACATAGCCGCGGGCGTCGCACGGGCGGCAGGCAAAGACCACCGTGGGCACGGCCTGCGGAGTGTCGTCCAGCTTCAGGCTGACGCGCGACGGATCTTCGGGGTCCTTGTCGCGTTTGTAGGTCAGCAGGGTCTCGCACTGGGGCAGCACGGCTTCCTTGGCGGGAACGGTGGCCTTTTCCAGCGTAAAGGGCTTGCCCTGCGTCCACTCCTCGAAGACCACGGACTTTTTGTCGGCGGGCTTTTCCACCGGCGCAAGCACGCGCGCATCCTTGGAGAGGTACGCCAGAAAGGCGGGCAGGCCGTCGGTATTGACGAAACGGATGATGCTCATTTCCACTCCCTCTCATGGATGTTCTTTTCCTCAAGCTCGTAGCCCAGCAGGGGCGGCACGGCTTCAGGATCAAGACCGGGCTTGTAGCCGTCAAAGAGCTGCGCCACGGCGCGGGCAATCTGCTGCCGCAGGGCCAGAATCGGAATGCCCACGGGGCAGGCCCGCTGACACTCGCCGCAGCCCGTGCAGCGCCCGGCAAGGTGCATGGCGTGGATGGTCTGGAAGAAGAGCTTTTCCTTGGCCGTGGCTTCCTGCGTCATCCACTGCGGTTCGCGGCTTTCGGCAATGCAGTAGTCGCGGCAGACGCACATGGGGCAGGCGTTGCGGCAGGCGTAGCAGCGCAGGCAGCGTTCCATCTGGCCTTTCCAGAAGCTGAGGCGCTCTTCCAGCGTCATGGCGTCGAGCATGGCCAGTTCCGGCGGCGTGTACGCGCCGGGCTGCACGGCTTCGGGCGTGCCGAGGCGGGTGTCCGCCAGCACGGCGGAGGGCGTGGTACAGCCGTAGCACTTGCCCTGCGCATAGTCGTTCATGCAGAAGCGGTGTTCCTTGCCGTCGGCAACGATGGTCACGCCCGCTTCGTCATAGCTCACGCTGTCGATGGCGGAATAGCGGCCCAGTTCCTGATTGACGCGGGCCATGTCCAGCGTGCCCTGACAGGGCATGGCAAAGATGGTCACGTCTTCGCGTTTGATCAGGTTTTCCTGAAGCAGCTCCACCACGGAGCGGGAATCGCAGCCCTTGACCACGATGCCCACCTTCTTGCCCTTGAAGGAGGGCAGATAGGTCGCGGGATTGTTGACGTTGAAGGGGCCCCAGACCAGCTTGTCCACATCTTCGGGCGTACGCATGAAGAGGGGCACGGTATGGGCGGCGTCGTAGCCCTGCTGCCAGCCGATGACGCAGTCCAGTTCCGGCAGCTTGGCCTTGATGGCGGCCTTGAGATCGTCCAGAGCGGCGTTCTGTCCCGTGCCCAGCGGACGCAGGGAGGTCAGGGCCATGTCCGCGATCTTGAGCAGCGGTTCGGCGTCTTCCAGACGGGGCGCGGGGCCCAGCTTGTGGATGCGATCCGTAAAGGTCGTGACCACATGCTGCCAGCGCTGGCCTTCGGAGGCCGACACCCAGGTGTATTCGAAGCGGCGGTCGTCGATGCCCAGCACAGGAAGGAACTGCTTGAGCACTTCCAGACGGCGACGGGCATAGTAGTTGCCCGCCGAATAGTGGCAGTCGCGCGGGTGACAGCCGGACACGAGCACGCCGTCGGCGCCGTTGAGCAGGGCTTTTACGATGAAAAGCGGGTCAATGCGCCCCGAGCAGGGCACGCGGATGATGCGCAGGTCGGTAGGCTGACCGGCGCGGGCCACGCCCGCCGTGTCCGCGCCCCCGTAGGAGCACCAGTTACAGAGAAAGCCTACGATCCGCAGTTCTTTGCCGTTCAGCACTGGCATAACGCGTTCACCTCCGCGAGAATCTGATTGTCGGTCGCATGCGCAAGCTGGATGGCCCCCTGCGGACAGGTGGACGTGCAGACGCCGCAGCCCTGACACACGGTTTCAATGACCTGCGCCTTGACCTCGCCCCGGAATTCCACTTCCTTGATGGCGCCGAACGGGCAGCAGCGGATGCACTTGCCGCAGGCCACGCAGCGCTTGACGTCCACGGCGGCGATCTGCGGATCATTTTCGAGCTTGTCGCGGGCAAAGAGGGCCAGCACCTTGGCGGCGGCGGCGGAACCCTGCGCCACCGAAGCGGGAATGTCCTTCACGCCCTGACACACGCCGGCAAGGAAGACGCCGGCGGTATTGGTTTCCACGGGCTTCAGCTTGACGTGGCTTTCCATGAAGAAACCGTAGCTGTCATAGGAAATGCGCAGCTTTTCGGCCAGCTGCGGCGAACCCTTGCTGGCTTCCACGCCCACGGCCAGCACCACGAGGTCGGCGAGGATTTCCACCTGCTCGCCCATGAGCGTGTCGGCCCCGCGTACCACCAGATGCCCGTTGCCGTCGGGGTAAATCTTGGAAACGCGGCCGCGGATGTATTCCGTGCCGTATTCCTCGATGGCCCGGCGGGTGAACTCGTCGTACATCTTGCCCGGCGCGCGCACGTCCATGTAGAAGACGTAGGACTGCGAATCCGGGATGTGGTCCTTGGTCAGCACGGCCTGCTTGGCGGTGTACATGCAGCAGAAGCCCGAGCAGTAGGGCCGCCCGATGGAACGGTCACGCGAGCCCACGCACTGGATGAAGACCACGTTGCGGGGTTCCTTGCCGTCGGAGGGACGCAGAATGTGCCCTTCGGTGGGACCGGAGGCGGACAGCAGGCGCTCGTACTGGAGCGAGGTGATCACGTCGGGGTATTTGCCGCCGCCGTATTCCTCGTACACGGTCCAGTCCATGAGATCATAGCCCGTGGCGGCCACGATGCAGCCCACTTCCTCGGTCACGATCTCTTCCTGCATTTCGTAATTGATGGCCCCGGTGGGGCAGACCTTGGCGCAGACGCCGCACTTGCCCTTGACCATCTGACGGCAGTGTTCGGGATTGATCACGGCCTTCTTGGGAATGGCCTGCGGGAAGGCGATGTTGATGGCCGTAGTGGGACCGGTGAATTCGTTGAAGGCGTCCGGCGTCTTCTTGCTGGGGCATTTTTCGGTACACGCGCCGCAGCCCGTGCACTTGCTCCAGTCAACATAGGTGGGACGCTTGCGGATTTTCACCGTGAAGTTACCCACGTAGCCGGAGATGTCTTCCACTTCGGAATAGGCGTACAGCGTGATGTTGGGATGCTGGGCCACGTCCACCATCTTGGGGCCGAGAATGCAGGCCGAGCAGTCCACGGTGGGGAAGGTCTTGTCGAGCTTCGCCATCTTGCCGCCGATGGTGGCCTCGCGTTCCACCAGCACCACGGGCACGCCGCCGTCGGCGCAGTCCAGAGCGGCCTGAATGCCCGCCACGCCGCCGCCGATGATCAGCACGCGCTTGTTGATGTCAAAGGACTTGGCGGACAGCGGTTTGTCGCGGCGCAGCTTTTCCACGGCAATCTGCACCAGCTCGGCGGCCTTGTTGGTATTGGCCTCCTTGTCCTTGCCGATCCACGACACATGCTCGCGGATGTTGGCCATTTCGAACATGTAGCGGTTGAGGCCCGCGCGTTCCACCGTGCGGCGGAAGGTCGGCTCATGCATGCGCGGCGTACAGGACGCCACCACCACGCCGTCGAGTTTGTGTTCGTGAATGGCGGCCTCGATGGCGGCCTGTCCCGGCTCGGCACAGGAATACATCAGGTCGGTCGCATAGGCCACGTCGGGGAAGGCGCGGGCCAGCTCCGCCACCTTGGCGCAGTCCACGGTGCCGGCGATATTGCTGCCGCAATGGCAGATAAAGACGCCTATTCTCATGCGTTGCCTCCTTCGGCGGCCTTGGCCTTGGCCTCGGCAAGAGCTTCTTCCCGACGCAGGCCATCAAGTTTCTGCAGCAGCGGATCGGCGCTGACGCACAGCTTGTGCAAACCGAGCTCCCGGGGATCAAAGCCGAAGGCCAGGCCCATGAGCTGGGTGTAATACAGCACAGGCATGTTGAAGAAGACGTTGACCGCCTTGCTGGCCTGCTTCTGCCGCAGGTCGAGGTTCATCTGGCACAGCGGGCAGGCCACGGCGATGGCGTCCACGCCCATGTTGGAAGCCACTTCCAGAATGCGGCCGGAGTTGATGGCCGTCATGGGACGCTCGGGAATGCCGAAGGACGCGCCGCAACATTCCGTCTTGAGCGGGAAGTCCACCATTTCCGCGCCGCAGGCGGCCAGAAGGCTTTCCATCAGGGTCGGATTTTCCGGGTCGCCGAACTGCATCAGCCCGGCGGGGCGGCTCATGAGACAGCCGTAATAGGCGGCGATTTTCAGCCCTTTGAGCGGCTTGCAGACATTGGCGGCAATATCCGCCGCCGAGCGACAGGACGCGATCCCCTGCATGACGGACGTCACCTCGGGCAGCGTTTCCGCCGCGGGATTGTCCAGCAGCTCGTTCACCCGCGCGCGGAAGTCCGGATTTTCCATCCGTTTGCCCGCGTGCTTCAGATTGGAAAGGCAGCTGGGGCAGGGCGTCACCACCGTCGAGGCGTCCATGCGCGCGGCAAGATCAAGGTTGCGCACGCACAGAGCGGCCGAAAGTTCCGTATCTACGGCATGGGCCGGGGTCGAACCGCAGCAGTTCCAGTCGGGAATTTCCTGCAGACCGATTTTCAGCGCGCGGCAGACGGCGCGCGTGGACATTTCATAGTCGGCGGAAGAGCCCGCCGCGGAACAGCCGGGATAATAGGCAAAATTCATGGACGCACCCCCTCGCGCCTGGCGCGTTCTTCGTAGCGCTTCAGAATGCGGCCCACGGCTTCGGCCCCGCCATTGGGCGTCACATGGGGCTTGAAGCCCAGCTTCTGCTTGGCCAGCGCCGTGGGCGCAAGATCCACGTCGGTGAAGACGCGCATGCTGCGCAGCATGTACAGGGCCATGGTGCCGATTTCATAGGTGCGACCAAAGCGGCGTACGGTATCAAGGAAGGAGAACCAGAACTTTTCCACCTTGGGAACAGTCACGCGTCCCTCCTTGCGCGCCATGTGCCGCAAGGTCTCCATCACTGCCGCCACGTCAATGTCGTTGGGGCAGCGCAGGCTGCAGGTGGAACAGGAGAGGCACATCCAGAGGGACCGCGAATTCAGAACCTGATCCTTCAGACCAAGCTGCACGCCCCTCATTATCTGGTTGACCTGTCTGTCATACACGAAGCCGGCGGGGCAGCCCGCCGTACAGTTGCCGCATTGGTAGCAGGTGGAGACTTTCTGTCCGCTCTGCGCCTCTACCTCCGCCGTAAAGGACGGGTCGCGCATCCTGCTGATATCAATGGCATTGTTCATGGAAACTCACAGGGTTGAGGTCTGCAAGAACGGGCTGCGCCCGATGGAATGCTATTCAAGCTAGCACATTGCCCTGTCAAACGCCAGAGTAGAAGCTACAATTCGGCTGCACCGGCCAGTTCGTGCGCCGCCCGCAGGCCCAGTTCATAGCTCAGGGGGCCGAATCCCGCTATGCTGCCCGTACATACCGAAGACAGAACGGAGTGATGCCGGAAGGCTTCGCGTGCGTGCACATTGGACATATGCACCTCAATAATCGGCATATGCAGCATGGCCAGCGCATCCATAATGGCGTAACTGTAATGCGTCCATGCGCCCGCATTGATGATGACGGCCCGCGTGCCGTCGTCCAGAGCCGCGTGGATGCGTTCCACCATTTCCCCTTCGTGATTGGTCTGGAAGATGTCGAGACGCACGCCCAGTTCCGCCGCCAGCGATTCCAGACGAGCATTGATTTGCGCCAGACTTTCGTGGCCGTACTGCGCCGGATCGCGTCGTCCGAACATATTGAGATTGACGCCGTGCAATATCAGATAATCGTGCATGGTTGTGCCTTGTGGAAAAAGATTGACGAAAATACCGTCCGTGCGACAGGGCGTTTTTCCTTCCCCAACGCGCTTTTTCAGGAGGACAGGAGCTTATGGCAAGTCGCCTTCAGAGTGTACACGTTTTATTTGTCTGATGTTTATTCCCCGGCATACTCACCCGGCAATGACATGTAAAAATAAAATATTTTGTGTATTATAAAGAATATCTATTTTTGCCTGCCACACAGCAGTGCGCGGGTTTTGGGGAGGATGGGGGAGTTTGAGGGGGAACTACGGGAACGCCTTTCCTCGCTTTGCTGCGGAAAGGCTGGGGCCCTTTTTGCCGCGAGCAGCGACCCAACGGGCGGCCGCAGGCCGTGTCCGTCAGGCGACGCAGGAGCCTTACGGACATCGACAGCAGAGCAAAGGGGTTCCTTCCCCCTCAAGACAAAACGTAATGTGTCCTGAGCCTATTGCAGGGCGGCATACAGCGCCGCGCGCGCGGCCGGGGGCAGGTGCTGTCCTGTCCAGCGCAGGAACTGGGCGTCGCCCTGACCGAAGAACATTTCGTCGCCGGAGATGCAGCGGCGTCCATGCGCTTCGGCATCGGCCAGAAAGGCGGTCTTCAGGGGATTATAAACAATGTCATAGGCCAGCGCCGGGCAGTTTTCCGCCGGACGCAGCAGGGCGAAGTCACAGGGACTTTCCCCTTCATGCTTGCCGCGCATGCCCAGCGGCGTGGTATTGATCACCAGTCCCGCGGGGGCGTCATGACGGGCTTTCCAGGGCACGGCTTTCAGGCCGAAACGTTCGGCCAGCGGCAGATGCGATTTGTCGGAGGGCGTCGCGATGCGAATCTGCCGGAAGCCCGCCAGCGTGAGCCCCGCGGCCACGGCGCGGGCCGCGCCTCCCGCTCCCAGCAGCAGTACCGGCATGTCCGCCGGAAGATCCAGAGCCTTCAGCGGGGCCATGAAGCCCGTCACGTCCGTATTGTCGCCCCGGAGTTTGCCGTCTTCCCAGAACAGCGTATTGACAGCGCCTACGGCTTCGGCTTCCCGCGTCAGGCCGTCCAGCAGCGGCATGACGGCGACCTTGTGAGGGATGGTCACGCTCAGGCCGCGCACGGGCAGGGTGCGCACGGCGTCCAGAAAGCGCGGCAGATTGTCGGGGGCGACTTCCCAGCGCAGATAGACGCCGGGCAGATTGAGGGTCTGGAAGCCGGTGTTGTGAATGAGCGGGCTCAGGCTCTGAGCCAGCGGCCAGCCGATGACCCCGTAAATATCCTGGGGCATAAAGGGAACGGACACGGCATATCTCCTGGAGCATTTTCAGTTTGAAATGCTGTGCATTTCAAACCATACGGCCTGTCGTTTCGCGGAAAAAACGCGGTTTTTCCGCTCACTTTGGGCCGGGCGGCGCTGTGCTGCCGCCTTCGCGTTTCACCTTTTTCA
>DXFI01000078.1 GCA_019114565.1 Candidatus Desulfovibrio intestinigallinarum
GGGTTCGGGGGGAAGGGAGGGCCCCTTTTCCAAAAGGGGTTCTCCCTTCCCCCCGACACTCCGACCGCCTGCCACCCACCCACGCAGCGGCGCCAGAGCGTTTCACCTTTTTCAAAGTTGAAACGCTCTAGAGCATTTTCAGTTTGAAACGCGTTGCGTTTCAAACCATACGGCCTGTCGTTTCGCGGAAAAAACGCGGTTTTTCCGCTCACTTTGGGCCGGGCGGCGCTGTGCCGCCGCCTCGCGTTTCACCTTTTTCAAAGTTGAAACGCTCTATTGCAGCTGCAAGAGCTCCTCTCCCTCTCAGAATCAGCTTGTGCCTGCGGCTGTCCCTGCAGACGTTTCCCTAAAAAGCTCAAAATAACACCTATAAGTGTATTTAAAGAATTTTCAGGAACAAATAGGCAAGTCCTCTTGCCATGAATCCCGTTTTCTCGTACTTTCAAAAAAGTAATTTTTCACAAGTCATCCATCAGCCGGACGGTTGATAAAAGGTGTGTTCATGTTGAATCCTCCCAAAAGCAAACACATTCCGCGCGCTACCATTCAGCGTCTGGCCACCTATGTGCAGGTACTGGAGAATCTGGCGCGGGACGGTGTCGAAGTTATCTCGTCCAATCCTCTGGCCGAGGCCTGCGGGGTCAACGGCTCACAGGTTCGCAAGGATCTTGCTTACTTCGGTGAATTTGGCATTCGCGGCGTCGGCTATCATGTTACTTCCCTCATCAGTTCCATCACCTCTGCTCTCGGCGTGGATCGCGAATGGCGCATGGCTGTCGTCGGTATCGGCAACCTCGGCAAGGCCATACTCAACCACAGCGAATTCCGCGCCCGCGGTTTTAATATTGTCGGTATTTTTGACTGCGATCCCTTCAAGATAGGTGAAATTGTGCATGGTCTGGAAGTGCACTGCACCAAGGACCTTCCCGGTATGGTTGCCGAATACGGCATCGAAATCGGCATCATCACGACTCCCCCCGAGCGGGCCCAGCGCGCGGCGCAGCATATGATGGACGCCGGCATCACCAGCATTCTTAATTTCGCTCCGGCCCGAATCAAGGTACCGGATCATGTCAACGTGGAGTATGTGGACTTTTTCCACCATCTCTATTCGCTGGCCTTCAAGCACACCCAGCACCACGCGCAATAGGCCTGTCATATGGGCATATTTCCCACGGCGCGCGGATTTCTCCGTGCGCCTTTTTTGCATGGATGCCACGCGCTGGCCTTTCTCAGCCGCCTGAGCCTTATTCCCTGCCGCACGGAAGAAGAATTGCGCGCGGCGACGCCCTGGTTTCCGCTTGCCGGTCTGTTCCTCGGCCTGGTCTGGACAGCTGCCGGTTTCTGTCTCTTTCACTATCTCGGCTCATACGCAGCTCTGCTCCCACCCTTTCCCGCGCTTCTCGCCGCCTGGGGATGGCTCTGCCTTGCCGTATGGCTGACCCGGGGCCTTCACTGGGACGGCATGGCCGATCTAGGGGATGCCTGCGGCAGCGGCGCCCGGGAGGAGCGCTTCTGGCAGATTCTCCGTGACAGTCGCATGGGCGCCTTTGGCGGCATGAGTCTCTTCATGGGACTTCTCGGGCAATGGCTCTGCGTCGCCGCCCATATCCAGCAGGAGCACTGGCCGGCGCTTGTCATTGCGCCGGCATGGAGCCGCATAACCTCTCTCTGGCTGGCTGCCACCACGCCGCCTCATGGCGACGGCATGCTCGGGCGGATTGTATGCGCAAGCATGACGCCGTCACGTCTGCGCTGGAGTCTCCTGTGGGGAGCTTTTCTGGCACTGATTCTGCTGCCCTGCGGCATTGCCTGGCAGCGCCTTCCGCTTCTTATCCTCGGGCAATGGCTGCTCCATCGCTGGTTCGCCACAACCGCCCGCCGTCACGGCGGTATTTCCGGAGACTTTTTCGGCGCGTATATCGAAAGCGCCCAACTCTGGTTCCTGCTGTCTCTGCTCTAGGGCCTGTTAGCACTATTCGTAAGTTGTTTGGGGGGAAGGGAACCCCCTCTGCTGGCGCGAGAGGTGTTTCCCTTCCCCCCAAGCCCCCCATCCCTTCCCCAGCGCGCTTTTATCGAGGGAATAGCCTGGAATACGAGACGACTCCGCCACCAAAGACAAGTGGCATGTGTACAGCCTGTTTATTTTATCTATTGAAATTATTTGTAAAATTTGTGTTAGAGCAATTCAACTTTGAAATGTAAAAAGAATATCTTTATCTACCGCTATGAAAATGGCGCGCAGGGAAATACGAACGGCAACGATTGCGGCATATGAATCGGGAGTTTCCTCTCATTTCAAAGTTGAATTGCTCTAACAGGCCCTAATGCGTTTCGACTTTGAAAAAGGTGAAATACGAGGCGGCGGCACAGCGCCGCCCGGCCCAAAGTAAGCGAAAAAACGCACTTTTGCAGGGGATGCGAAAGCATGCGGCAAGCATGCCCAATGGGCATGCAAGGTATACCTTCTCTTGTGCCGCAACAGGTACAACCTGCGTCCGCTTCCCCGGCAACAGCCGTTCTCTCCAGAGACAGCTCCCGAAAAAACGCTCTTGAAAGAAGCCGGGCATCCATGTTGTCATGGCCGAAAGCCATCAAGCACACTATTGCAGCAAGGCACACAGGAACAAAAGAACAGAGCAACCGAACAGACGGAACTTCAGCCTTCAGGAGGAGTCCATGACCGAGTTTAGAACGCTTGTGGAGCAGGCGCGCTCCTGCCGTCGTTTTGTGGAAAAAGAGCCGCTGACCATGGCGGATCTGGAATGGCTTATTAACTGCGCGCGCATGACGCCCTGCGCCCGTAACCAGCAGACCTTGCGCTACTCGCTGATCACGCAGGGGCATGTCTGCGACGCTCTTTTTGCCAAAACGACCTGGGCCGGGGCGCTGAAGGACTGGGGCGGCCCCCATCCCGGCGAGCGTCCCACGGCCTTCATCGTCATCAGCCTGCCCGGCAATGCCGGACATCTGACCTGGGTGGATATGGGCATCGCCGCCCAGACCATACAGCTGGCCGCAACAAGCCGCGCATGGGGCTGCTGCATTCTTGCGAGCTTTGATGTCGAGACCTGCCGGACGCTCTGTCATATCCCCGAGGAACTGGCACCCCGGCTGGTGCTCGGGCTTGGCAAGGCAGCCGAAACCCGCGTCGTCGAGCCCGTGCCCGCCGACGGCCGGCTTGCCTACTGGCGCGACGCCGAGAACGTCCATCACGTTCCCAAGCTCTCCCTCGATCAGCTGGTGATAGGCCGCTTTCAGGAATAAAACGCGCGCAGGCTGCCCCTCGCGACAAGCCCGGGCTTTTTAGGCTCAGGACTCATTACATCTTGTTTTGAGGGGGAAGGCCCCCCTTTGCTCTGCTGTCGATGCCCGTAGCTTCCTTCGTCGCAACGGGCACGGCCTGCGGCCGCCCGCCGGGTCGCTGCTCGCGGCAAAAAGGGGTTCCTTCCCCCTCAAGCTCCCCCATCCTCCCCAAAACCCGCGCGGAGTCGGACGAGTAAAGATGGACATCTTCTGTAACATGTAGTCATATTTTACTTTTCATATCATTACATAAATGAACATCCCGGAAAAGCAACATCTGATGATAAGTCCTGCCCCCGGAGCGTTTCACCTCTGAAAAAGGTAAAACGCGAGGCGAATGACAGATTGATGCTTTGAAGCGCGCAGCATTTCAACCTGAAAATGCTCTGGAAAAGTCTCGCCTCTTCTGCAGCACATACAAAAAAAGGAGGAAGGTTTCCCTTCCCCCCTTTCAGAATCAGGAATCCAGATATCAGGCTCCGGCCTCCGGAACCCGCTCCGGAAAGAGTTCCGCCTTCACGATCTGCCGCACTTCAAGCGGTAAAATCATGGCGGCCTTGCGGCATATCTCCAACGCTATACGCCTGTACTCCGCCTCGATGAGGCGTTGTTGCTGCTCCGGACAAAAGGCAAGCGCCCGCTGCTCAATGGCAGCCTTCAGACGCAGCAGCTCATCCGCCACACTTCCGAGAGTTTCCTCAAAGGGGCGCATCAGCAGAAATTTTTCCACTGTAGCGGCAGGCAGCAGCACCGCACAATCGTTATGATGCAGACGCCGGGGCCGCTCCTCCGCGCCACAGTGCAGCATGTCTCCGAGATACCCGGCAGACATACGCACAGCTTTGTAGCGCATCATCAGCAGCATGGCGGAACTAAGGCCCGGCGCAGCACATGACGTTTTCTGCATACATTCCTCCCTGAATGTTGTGCCCCGCAGACACCTGTTGTGAACTCATCCATGACTATCGGCTCCTGAGAGATAATCTTTAGATTTTTTCATAAAACATTCTTACTTGCTAAAAATCAGGGATACGGCTATATAAAGGCGGATCATGAACGGCCTGTACTCTTCAGGCCGGTTTCGGGGGCGCACTGGTTTCGACGGGGATGTGGAAGCCGATGCGGCAGGCCGAGGCGCCGCTGGCCTCGTAAAAAGCGGCAACAAAGTAATTGCCAACAACGATTACGAATACGCTTGCGCTGCCTAGTGCGGCAAAGCACCTGACCGCATAGACGGTCACGTCGGAAGGGCTGACGCCTGATACGTTTTTCCGGCGACACTTCATCAGGCTGGCGAGGTTCGGCGTCCGCCGGGAAACTCGCGAGGATTGTTTCCGGCGGACTGGTTGTGCTGCGCCCGGGCGGAGGTTACCGGCACGACGAGATATAAGTCCGTCCTAAGCCTGTAGAAGCTTCGCGTGGAATGTTCTCGGACGGGGGTTCAACTCCCCCCGCCTCCACCAGCCAGAACGCAAAAAGTCCGCAGGGCCCTGTGCCCCGCGGACTTTTCTTTTTTTGAATGCCTTCCGGCGATGCTTTTACGTCGCGCACGCACATTCTGGAGTATTTTCAGCTTGAGACGCGTTGCGCTTCAAACCATACAGCCTGTCATTTCGCGGAAAAAGCACGGCTTTTCCGCTCACTTCGGGCCGGGTGGCGCTGTAGCGCCGCCTCGCGTTTTACCTTTTTCAAAGGAGAAACGCTCTACCGGATAAAATTGGTAAAAATCTGAGATTCGCGCTCGGGCAGAGGCACGCCGGCCCTGATTCCGGCTTCCCTGCATTTGAGAAAGTAGGCCATATTCCGGGCCAGGGTGCGCATTGTCTGCAAACCTTCGGCATCCTGCCGGACCTCCCCGGGACATGTGCCATGAACCATATTCCAGTACTGCGAGGCGATAACCGGCATCTGCAGCAGCGTAAAATATTTGTTGAGCTGATCGAAAGTCGCTGTGGTTCCGGCTCGTCTTGCGGACACAACAGCCGCCGCCGGCTTCAGGTAAAAAAGATTTCGCCCGCTGTTCATCCCCGCATAAAAAACCCGATCCATAAATGAAGTTATGGCTCCGCCGGCACCAGCCCAGTGCACAGGCGAACCGAAGATATAGCCGTCAAAATCCCCGGCTATTTCCAGAAATTCGTTAACGCGGTCAGAAAAAACGCACTTCCCCAATGTTGCGCACTTTTTACAGGCAATGCACCCTGCAAGCGGTTTAACGCCTATCCAGAAAATAGAGGCTCCGAGACCTTCCTGCTCCAGCGTTTTCTGAATCTCTGCCAAAGCAGTGTATGTACAGCCATGCTCATGAGGGCTGCCATTGACAAGCAAGACGTTCATAGTGCCTCCTTTGCTTTTTTGAGTTGCGGTCTTCATGGTGCCGCCCCGGCATCATTCGGCCGCATCCCCGGAAGCAGCCCTGTCTTTTCCCTTTTCTCAAGACAGGCAGCCCCCGGATCGTTGTCGCAGTTCAGCCTTCACCATAGGCATTCCCGCCCGGAGGCTCCAGACCCGTTCCACGCTAATTCTTGCCTGATCCGCTTGAAGAGAAAAAGCAGGAAACGCCCTCTTCTCTTCTTCCCTCTGCCCCAGCCGAGAAACAGAGTTACGCCTTTACGCTCCTGTGCCACATAATGAAGAAGACGGACAGCACGATCAGCGCGCACGCTCCTGCCATCATGAGATTGACGGGCTCTCCCGCCAGCTGCCAGCCCAGCAGCACGCCGACGACCGGCACAACGTATTCGTAGGAAACGGCAATGGCGATGGAAACGCGTTCCAGCAGCCAGAAATAGCAGTAATAGGCAATAATCCCGCCGCCAATACTCATCCAGAGGAAAGCAAGCGAAGAACGAACGTTCAGCACTTCCCAGTGCGTCAGCGAGGCTTCCCCCCACAGCAGGCCCACAAGAAGGCACTCAAGCCCGCCGGCCAGCAGCAGCAGGGCGCAGGACTGCAGGCCCGAAAGGCTGGACACATGCGGGAAGCGGCGGGACAGCAGAGAGCCGGCAACCCAGCCCCATGTAGCGAACAGCACCCAGGCCATGCCGAGCAAAGGAAGTCCGCCCTCTCCTGTTCCTGCGACCAGTCCCTGTTCCAGTCGCGCGGCCTCCTGCCCCATTTCCAGCATCACCAGACCGACGGAGCTCCCCACCAGACCCAACCACTGCATCAGGCAGGGGCGACGTTCTCCGGCAAACAGCCAGCCGGCCAGCAGCATGGAAACCGGCGTGGAACCGGTAATCAGAGCCGCCGCGCAGGCCGACACACCGAGCTGCTGCCCTTTGGCAAGAAAGCCGCAACCTATGAGCACCATGAAGACCGCCAGCCATACGGCGTGCAGCACGTCCGCACGCGTGGGACGTTTCCAGTGCCCGGTCACCAGCAGGAGCAATGACAGAAGCGCTCCTGCCAGCAGCATCCGCGAGCCTGCCAGCAGGAAGGGGCCCAGCGCGTCAAGACACCACTTGATGGCGACATAGCTTGATCCCCACGAAATATACAGCAGGAAAAGATGCGAAAAAACGTGAAAAAAGGAAGGAGCAGCAGGCATGAAAAAATCCTCCTGAAAAAACAGACCGTACATGCCGCCATATACCGCGCAGGGTCGCACCTGATTCCGGCAAAGCAGCATGCACCGCGCCCTGCCGGACACCCTAGAAGGGGGCAGGAGCGCTGTCAATCATCCCTTCTCTCTTGGCATGTGCCGGGCATCGTGCTAATTTTGCATTACATGAGCACGCGCACGCGTGCACTGCCATATCCCTGGGGAGTAGCATGAAAAAAGAAGCCGAAACCACAACGCAGCCTTCCGTCCACGCCTTTCTGGACTTCATGGGGCGCAAGGGGCTGAATACGACGGCGCAGCGCAAAGCCATTGCCGAGGCCTTCTTCGACTTTCCCGGGCATCATTCGCTCGAAGAATTCTATCTGCATATACAGAAAAAAGATCCCAGCATCGGGCAGACAACCGTCTACCGGACGCTGAAGCTCCTGTGCGATGCCGGGCTTGCCACCGAAACCCATTTCAGCGACGGCATTGCCCGCTACGAAGTGGCACATCCCGACAGCCACCATGATCACATGGTCTGTCTTGTCTGCGGCACGATTGTGGAGATCTGCGATGAACGCATCGAAAAGCTGCAGAAGGACATTGCCTCGGCGCACGGCTTTGTACTGAGCGGCCATGTGCACAATCTTTATGGTATATGCCCGACATGCCGCGCCGCGCGCGATACGCACAGCAGCTAGAGCGCTTCACCAGTGAAAAAGGTGAAACGCGAGGCGGCGGCACAGCGCCGCCCGGCCCAAAGAGAGCGGAAAAACCGCGTTTTTTCCGCGAAACGACAGGCCGTACTGAAAATGCTCTTGAGGGGGAGAGAGAACCCCTTGGCTGGCGCACAAGGGGTTCCCTCTCCCCCTCAAACTCCCCCTCTTCCTCCCCAACGCGCTTTTATCTGGAGGATGGAACGTTTCGAGGACGCCGTCGTACTCCCCGTGGCAACCGTCCCCGGAACATGAATAAGAAAAGTCTGGCTGCGGAGCAAAGAGACGCAACCCGTCCTGATTTTGGTAGTAGAGGGTTTTACCTTTGAAAAAGGTGAAACCCTCTATCTTTACTCTCATCCGTTATCCGCATGACAGACTCTCTGCATGCCTTCATTCTTCTCGCGACAGCGCAACACGTTATACCCTCCACCCCGATTCTGTGAAAACGGCGGTATAGCTGCCCCCGGCGGCCCGGCTGTTGCGAAGAGTCTTTATCTCTTTTAAGAATTTGACATTCATTTTCTATTTTACTAAAAATAAAAAAACAGTCTCCACAAGAGGTTTTCCCATGAGTATGGATACCCTGATCATCGGACTTTGCCTTGTCGCTGCCGTGGCTTTTATCGCTCACAAGGCCTATCGGGCCATCAAGGGCACAGGCGGATGCAGCTGCGGCTGCCAGTGTTCCAAAGCGACGCCCCGCACCCTCACGGGCCCGGATGCCTGCCGCGGCTGCAATGCGTCCCCGAAACGATAAGAGCGTTTCAGCTTTGAAAGAGGCAAACATGAGGCGGCGGCACAGCGCTGCCCGGCCAAAAGTGAGCGGAAAAACCGCGTTTTTTCCGCGAAACGACAGGCCGTATGGTTTGAAACGCACAGCGTTTCAAACTGAAAATGCTCTAAACTGAACATGCTCTGAGAGCTGCGGATACAGCGAGACATATTCGCCCCGCACGCATGGAACGCGCAAAAAACAGGGCCGGAAATCTTTCGATTCCGGCCCTGTCGTATCTGCGGCAGAACGCCCTTAACGCAGGTTGGCGATTTGCAGGCGCATCATAGCTCTCTGGAGAGCAGCCTCGGCTCTGGCGTGGTCGATGTTTTCACCGCCTTCGGCAAGGCGCTTTTCTGCGCGATCCCGGGCGGCTTCGGCCCGAGCGGTATCAATATCCGCCGCGACTTCGGCGGATTCGGCCAGAACAGTCAGCACCTTATTGTTCACATCGGCAAAACCGCCGGAAATGAACACATTGGTCGAGGTACCGTTCTGCGTATACCGCAGGCAGCCGGTCTTGAGGGCGGACAGGAGCGAGACGTGATGCGGCAGCACGCCGAACTCGCCCATCACACCGGGGCAGACAGTCATATCCACCTCAGCGCTGACCACGGTCTTGTCGGGCGTGACCACTTCCAATTGCAGCGTGCTCATGGGCGCTCCTTATTTTTCGTCCTGCATGCGCTTCTCGTACTTGGCAACAGCCTGATCGATGCTGCCGAGCATGTAGAAGTCGCCTTCCGCCAGATGGTCGTATTTGCCTTCCAGGATGCCCTTGAAGCCCGCGATGGTGTCTTCAAGCTTCACATACTGGCCGGGGGTACCGGTAAAGGTTTCGGCCACGTGGAAGGGTTGCGACAGGAAGCGCTGGATACGACGCGCACGGGCAACGGTGAGCTTGTCCTCGTCGGACAGTTCGTCCATACCCAGAATGGCGATGATATCCTGCAGTTCCTTGTACTTCTGCAGCACCATCTGCACCTGCCGGGCCACCTGATAGTGCTCTTCGCCCACCACGTTGGGGTCGAGGATGCGGGAGGTGGAGTCCAGCGGGTCCACGGCGGGGTAAATACCCAGTTCCGCAATCTGACGCGAAAGCACGAGCGTGCCGTCCAGGTGCGAGAACGTGGTCGCCGGGGCGGGGTCGGTCAGGTCGTCGGCGGGCACGTACACGGCCTGCACAGAGGTGATCGAACCCTTGTTGGTGGAGGTGATGCGTTCCTGCAGGGCGCCGAGGTCGGTGCCCAGGGTGGGCTGATAACCCACGGCCGAAGGCATGCGGCCCAGCAGAGCGGACACTTCCGAACCGGCCTGCGTGAAGCGGAAGATGTTGTCGATGAAGAGCAACACGTCCTGATTTTCTTCGTCACGGAAGTATTCAGCGCAGGCAAGAGCGGTCAGGGCCACGCGGGCACGGGCTCCCGGAGGCTCGTTCATCTGACCGTAAACAAGCGTGGCGCGCTCCAGAACGCCGGCCTCTTTCAGTTCGTGATAGAGGTCGTTCCCTTCACGGGTGCGTTCGCCCACGCCCGCGAACACGGACGAGCCGCCATGCTGCTTGGCGATGTTGTTGATCATCTCCATCAGAATAACGGTCTTGCCCACGCCGGCGCCGCCGAACAGACCCATCTTGCCGCCCTTGGGGAAGGGCACGAGCAGGTCCACGACCTTGATGCCGGTTTCGAGCAGTTCAACCTTGGTGTTCTGCTCGGTGAACTCGGGAGCGGGACGGTGAATGGGATAATATTTCTCGGCGTTGATCGGGCCCAGTTCGTCCACGGGGCGACCGATAACGTTGAGAATACGCCCCACGGAAGCTTTGCCCACAGGCACCATGATCGGATTGCCCGTGTCCACAACTTCCATGCCGCGCACCAGACCTTCCGTGGCGTCCATGGCGATGGTACGCACGATGTTGTCGCCCAGATGCTGCGCAACTTCGCACACCAGGTTGGGCGCGTCGGCATTGTTGGGGTTGTTGATTTCCAAAGCGGTCAGGATATTGGGCAGGTTCCCGTCGCTGAACTCAACGTCCACGACGGCGCCGATAACCTGAACGATCTTACCGATGTTTTTGCTCATGTGCTTGGCTCCTGTTACCCGTTCAGCGCTTCCGCGCCGCCGACGATGTCGATAAGCTCGCTCGTAATCGAGGCCTGCCGCGTCTTGTTGTACAGCAGGGTGAGCGTATTGATCATCTCGTTGCAGTTGCGCGTGGCGTTGTCCATGGCAGCCATACGGGCCGCATGCTCGCTGGCCGAGGTATCAAGCAGGCCGCGGTACACCTGTACCTTGACGTAGCGGGGCAGAAGCTCCGCCAGCAGCTGCTCTTCCTGCGGCTCGTACACATACTCGCAGCGGGCGCCCGCCGCATCGCCTTCAGCCTCTTCGGCCTCGGGCGTCGCCAGCGGCAGAAGCCGCAGGCTGCGCGGGGGCTGATGCCCCATGGAGACGAATTCGCCGTACACCAGCCACACTTCGTCGAGTTCCAGCGTCTCGTAGCCGTGAATCACTTCCTGCGCCACGGAGCTCGCAAGGGCAAAGTCAAGGCTGCCCATGCGGTCGCCATAGGAGGTCAGCAGTTCGTAGCCGTTCTTGGCGGCGGCATCGCGCCCCTTGCGGCCCACACAAGCGAAGCGAACCTTCATGCCCTCGTCCTGTTTCTGGCGGGCCAGCTTCAGAGCCGCGGCAATGATGTTGCCGTTGAAGCTGCCGCACAGGCCACGGTCCGACGTGACCAGCACGATGGCGCAGTTCTTCTTCTCTTCGTGTTCGGCCAGCAGCGGATGGGACGTGCCCTCCACCTTGCTGGCAAGTTCCGCGAGCACATCACGGTACTTGCCGGCATAGGGCCGGAAGCGCTCGATCCGGGCCTGCGCGCCGCGCAGTTTCGCCGAAGCCACCATGTTCATGGCCTTGGTGATCTGCTTGGTCTTGCCGACCCCGACGATTTTCATTTTTACGTCTTTGAGTGAAGGCATACGCAACTCCCGGCGTTAGGCCGTGTAGCTCTGCTTGAAGGCGGCGATGGCGTCGTTCAGCCCCTTCTCCACAGCTTCATCAATGACTTTCTTTTCCTTGATGGCGTCCAGCACATCCTTCTTGGTGTCACGCATGAAGGCCAGCATCTGGCTTTCGAAGGCGCGCACCTGATCCACGGGCACATCGTCCATGTAACCGCGGGTAGCGGCGTAAATGGAAGCAACCTGTTCATGAGCGGGCATGGGCTGATACTGGGGCTGCTTGAGCAGCTCGACCAGACGCGCACCGCGCTCCAGCTTCGCCTTGGTGGCCTTGTCCAGGTCGGAACCGAACTGCGCAAAGGCGGCCAGTTCGCGGTACTGGGCGAGGTCCAGACGCATGGTGCCTGCCACCTGTTTCATGGCCTTGATCTGCGCGGCGCCACCCACGCGGGACACGGAAAGACCCACGTTAATGGCCGGACGCACACCGGCGTTAAACAGGTTGGGCTCAAGGTACACCTGACCGTCGGTAATGGAAATAACGTTGGTCGGAATGTACGCGGACACGTCGCCGGCCTGAGTTTCGATGATGGGCAGAGCCGTCAGCGAACCGGCACCCAGGCTGTCGTTCACCTTCGCAGCCCGTTCAAGCAGACGGGAGTGCAGGTAGAACACGTCGCCGGGGAAAGCTTCACGCCCCGGAGGACGACGGAGCAGCAGGGACATCTGGCGGTAGGCCACGGCCTGCTTGGACAAGTCGTCGTAGATGATCAGGGCGTGCTTGCCGTTGTCGCGGTAGTACTCCGCCATGGTGCAGCCGGTATAGGCCGCGATGTACTGCAGCGGCGCAGGGTCGGAGGCCGTCGCCGAAATGATGGTGGTGTACTCCATGGCGCCGTGACGACGCAGAGTATCCGCCACCAGGGCGACAGAAGCCTTCTTCTGACCGATGGCCACGTAGAAGCAGTGAATGTCCGTTTCCTTCTGCGCGAGGATCGCATCGATGCAGACGGCGGTTTTGCCGGTCTGACGGTCGCCGATGATCAGCTCGCGCTGACCGCGACCGATGGGCGTCATGGCGTCGATGGCCTTCAGACCCGTGGGCATGGGCTCATGCACGCTCTTGCGGGCGATGATGCCGGGGGCCTTGATTTCCACCGGGCGCACTTCTTCGGACTCGATGGGTCCAAGGCCGTCGATGGGCTGGCCCAGGGGGTTGAGCACGCGCCCCATAACCTTGTCGCCCACCGGCACGGAGAAGATCTTTCCGGTACGCTTGACCGGATCGCCTTCCTTGATGCCCGTGTCCGAGCCGAGCAGAGCGACGCCGACGTTGTCCTCTTCGAGGTTGAGCACCATACCCATGACGCCGCCGGGGAACTCCAGCAACTCCATGGCCATGGCGTTCTGTACGCCATGCACGCGAGCGATGCCGTCACCGACATAGAGCACAGTGCCGGTTTCGCTCATTTCTACGCGCTGCTCGTAGTTTTTGATTTGATCCTCAATGATCTTGCTTATCTCTTCCGCTTTGATCTGCATGTGCTATTCACCCCTCTTGAATGTCTCCCGAAGGATCGCCAACTGCGCGCGCAGACTTGCGTCCAGCACTCGATCACCGACCTTCAGCACCACTCCCCCAAGGATGGATGCGTCAACGTCAAAGGTGAGTTCGATGCCGGCTCCGGCTTTTTCCTCCAGCGCGGCCTTCAGCTGGCCGCGCTTCGCATCAGTCAGTTCCACGGCGGTGGTGAGGTTGCCGCGGATAATGCCTTTAGCATCGTCCAGAAGCTTGCGGAAGCAGGCGACAATCTCGCCGAGACAGGCGAGGCGCTCTTTGTCGGCCAGCAAGAAACAAAAGTTTCGGACGGTGGGGTCGGCATTAATTTTTTTGAAAAGGGCCTGAAGGACCTTCTTTTTCTCTTCGCTGCTGATAACGGGGCTTTTCAGCGCCTGTTCCAGCTTGGCCGAGGATTCAAGCAGGCTCCCGATGGCGAACAGATTATCGCCGTACCGGTTCAGCACCTTGGCGCCGCCGGCCTGACCCAGCGAAAATAGCGCATGTGCATACCTGCGGGCAACTATGGCGTCGGTCAATGGAGCACCACCTTGTTAAGGGATTTGTCGATGAGGGCCTCCTGCTCGGCGGGGCCGAGCTTCTTGGCCAGGGCCTTTTCGGTGGCGGACACAATCTCGTCGGCGATGGTCGCGCGCACTTCTGCGATGACGGCGCGGCCTTCGTTTTCCGCCGAGCGACGCGCCTGTTCCACAATCTGCGTCGCCTGGGCGCGGGCCTCGTCGATGATGGCCTGCTTCAGGCTTTCGGCCTGTTCGCGGCTTTCATCAAGAATGGCCCGGCGTTCTGCCTCCAGGTTGCGGATGCGCTGTTCGACCTTGTCCAGCTCCTCGCGGGCGCTCTTGCGACGGGCGTCCAGGCTGTCCAGCTCGCTGGAGATCCCTTCGCGGCGATTGCGGAAGAACTGTTTGGCCTTGCCGCCGATGAAGTACCACAGGATGCCGGCGAACAGCACGAAGTTGAGCACGCGCCAGGCGAAGTCGTCCCAGCGGGGCCCGTGCCCTTCGGCAGCCCATGCAGCCGAAGCGCTCAGGAGCACGACGACGGCGACGGGCGCGACGGCAGCGGCCGTACGCACGAAGCGTGAGATGGCGTATTTTTTCCGGTTCAAAGCCCACCCCCTCTTTGGGTCACTCACAAACGGGCGCGCAGGCCCGTACCCCCTGACCAGTTCGCGCGCCGCCGGGCGGGCGCGATCCGCCTTTGTACCGCTACCCCAGAACGCGGGCAACGGCCTTATCGGCAAATTCGTCAATCCGGCCGCGCAGCTGCGACATGGCGGCGTCGGCTTCGCCCCGCAGCGTTTCGCGGGCCTGAGCCATAATCGTCTGAGCTTCCTGCTGAGCGGCGCTCACAAGAGCGGCCTGCTCGGCGGCCCCGGCAGCGCGCGCTTCGGCGCGATTCTTGCCGGCTTCCTGGCGCGCACCCTGCAGCTGCGCTTCGTAGTCGGCAAGACGCTGGGCGGCCTGCTCTTCAAAGGAGGCGGCCTCGGAGCCCATGCCGTCCATAACGGATTTGCGCTGGCGGATGATGTTCCGGATCGGGCGAATGAGCAGCACGTTCAAAAGAATGAGCGCCACAAAGAAATTCACCAACTGGAAAAGCAGGGTGATATTGAGATCCAGCATTCCCGCCCCCTCCTGTAAAAAGGCAAAATGTTGTAAGAAGCATACGAAACGTAGCCCGAAGAACCGGTTCTGTCAAAGGGTCTGTGACAAAATTCCCAACGTTTTTTCGAAAAAAAGCCTTTAAATCTTTTTTTCTCAAATAAAATCAACGAGAAAGAATGTACGAAAAAAAGTCCTTTTTTATTCGAGAAGGAGGATCAAGCCTCCGGTTGCGGGCGTCAGCACCACGCAGGCGCGCAGCAGCCACAGGGGCGCAAGACGCGTGAACTTCGCGCCGATATAGGCCCCCAGCATCTGCCCCGAAAGCACCTGCGCAAACAGCACAGGGTCAAGATGGCCGTGCCAGAGGTAGCCCGCGCCTCCCATGGCCGCAATGGGCAGGATCACCATCATGGTCGTGCCCACGGTCATATAAAGCGGCACATGGAAAACAATCAGCAGGGTCAGCTGGATGAAGGGCGCGGCCCCCACGCCGAACGCGCCCGACAGAAGCCCGTTGAACAGGCCGAGTCCGCCCACATGCAGCCAGTGCCGCAACGCGCCGTCGTCCCGCACCTGCCAGCGGAAAAGACAACAGTCCGAACGAAATATCTTCAGATAGAAAAGCCAGGAGGACAAAAGCAGCACAACCCCGGTGAATGGCCGCAGCGTATCGCCGTCGAGGCCTGACGAAAAGGAAGCTCCCGCAAAGGCCCCGACCGCTCCGAACAGTCCGATGGAGGCCCCCAGCCGCAAAAGGACGTTGCCTTCCCGAAAGTGGCTGACGGACCCGGAGAGCGTCGTGAACATCATCCCGGCCAGCGAGGTTCCCAGCGCCGTATGCACGGGAACGCCGAAAAAAGCCGTCAGCAGGGCGATGGTGACGCCCGCTCCTCCCGCGCCGACAAAGCCCACGATACCGCCCAGAAGCAGCATGGCAAGAAAGATAACCATGAGAAACTCCCTGAAAAAAGCTGGAACGCCGTGCGGCGCCTGCCTCTGCATAAGCTTCCGCTCCCCGTCTTGCAAGATTCCCGCGGGGGCGGGAAGCAAAAGGGTCTTTGAGTTGGAACAATATTTTGATACACTGCCCCCGTCGCGCGCCCTGGGCGCGCTGTCCGCAACGACCTGCCGCATCGGCGGCATGTCCACTGCGGCCTCCGCTCCCTGCGGATGCGCCGCGCAGACCTGCGAGGAAAACAGTCATGGCGGAACTGAAGTACAAGCGCGTCCTGCTCAAGCTGAGCGGCGAGGCTCTGGCCGGGGAACTCAAGACGGGCATCAATCCCGATACCGTCGCCGCAATCTGCACCGAAATAGGCGGCCTGCTCGACCTGGGCGTTCAGCTTGCCCTTGTCATCGGCGGCGGCAACATCTTTCGCGGCCTTTCCGGCTCGGCCAAGGGCATGGAACGCTCCTCGGCCGACTACATGGGCATGCTGGCCACGGTGCTCAACGCGCTGGCCGTACAGGACATGCTGGAAAAGCAGGGCTACCCCACCCGCGTCCTGTCCGCCATCACCATGCAGGAAGTCTGCGAGCCCTTCATCCGGCGTCGCGCCCTGCGGCATCTCGAAAAGGGCCGCGTGGTCATCTGCGCTGCCGGTACCGGCAATCCCTATTTCACCACGGACACCACGGCGGCCCTGCGCGGCATGGAACTGCAGTGCGACGCCGTCATCAAGGCGACCAAGGTAGACGGCATTTACGACAAGGATCCCGCCGTCCATGACGATGCCGTCAAGTATGACAGCCTGACCTATGACGAAACGCTGAATCGTCGCATCGGCGTCATGGATGCCGCCGCCTTTGCGCTCATGCGCGACAACAACGTGCCCATCATCGTGTGCCGCATGTTCGGCGGGTATATCCGCCGCGTGCTTCTCGGCGAAGCCGTCGGCACCATCGTTCACAAGTAGCAACCGAGAACCTCAAGGAGTCCCGCATGGATATCGACGGCATTCTCCTCGATACCGAAGACCGCATGGAAAAGGCGCTGGCATCGCTGGAGCGCGAATTTGCCAAGCTGCGCACCGGCCGCGCCACCACGGCTCTCGTGGACGGCATCAAGGCCGATTACTACGGCACGCCCACGCCCATTTCGCAGATGGCTTCCGTGGCTGTGCCCGACAGCCGGACCATCACCATCCAGCCCTGGGACAAGGGCGGCATCAGCGTGGTGGAAAAAGCCATTCTCAAATCCGATCTGGGCCTGACGCCCGTCAATGACGGCCGCCTGATCCGCATCAGCATCCCGCCGCTGACCGAAGAGCGCCGCAAGGAGCTGGTCAAGGTTTCGCGCAAGTACGGCGAAGACGCCAAGGTCGCCATCCGCAACGTGCGCCGCGACGCCAACGACAGCCTGAAAAAGCTGGAAAAGGACAAGACCATCACCGAAGACGAGCAGAAAAAGGCCGAAGCCGACGTGCAGAAGCTGACGGACCGTTTCGTTGCCGAAACGGACAAGAAGTGCGCGGCCAAGGAAAAGGAAATCATGGATATCTAACCGGCATGCGGGGCGCGGCAGGAAGTGCCGCGCCCCGTGTGCGTACAGGCTCGTATGAACGCTACCGACGACGTCTCTCCATCGCCGCTGCCCGTGCACCTTGCCGTCATCATGGACGGTAACGGACGCTGGGCGCAGGCGCGCGGCCTGCCGCGCGAAGCCGGACACCGCGCCGGCGCGGAAACCGTGCGCGAGATCGTAACCGAATGCCGCAAGCTCGGCATCCGGTATCTGACGCTCTACACCTTTTCCAGCGAGAACTGGAACCGCCCGAAAACGGAAGTGACGGCGCTTTTCAGCCTGCTGCTGGAGTTTCTTGGTCAGGAAGTGCCGCGCATGGAGCGCGAGGGCATCCGTCTGAATATCCTCGGGGACATTGACGGACTGCCGCTTGCTGCCCGCACGGCCCTGCGTCACGGCATGCGCCGCACAGCCGCCAACGACGGCATGGTGCTGAACCTCGCGCTCAATTACGGCGGTCGCGCCGAAATCGTACGGGCCGTGCAGGAGCTGCTGCGCGAAGGCATCTCTGCCGACGACGTGACGGAAGAAAGTTTTGCCCGTCATCTTTATACAGCCGGACAGCCGGACCCGGACTTTCTCATCCGCACCAGCGGCGAGCAGCGCCTGAGCAATTACCTGCTTTATCAATGCGCCTACAGCGAATTTTACTTTACCCCCGTGCCGTGGCCCGATTTTCGCGTGCCGCAGCTGCATGAGGCTCTGGCCGTCTACGGCTCGCGCTCGCGCCGTTTCGGCAAAACACAGGAGCAAATAGATGCCCGTTGATCATGCGACCGATATGCGCCGGATTATTACCGGCGTCGTGCTTGCCGCCGTTGTTATCCTTGTTCTGACAGTACGCGGCTGGCCCCTGCTTGCCTTCATCATGCTGGTATCGGCGCTGGGCCTCTGGGAATTTTTCTCGCTGTTCTGGGGGCCGCGCGGCCGCATTCCCACCCGCATCTGCGCCATTCTGCTTGGCTGGGGCATGCTGGTGCTCACCTGGCTGCACCGGCCGCAGGACGCCCTCGTCTTCCTCGGCGCGGGTTTTGTTCTGGCGTCCCTGAACTTCCTTTTCCGCTGGGATGTCGTCGGCGAGGAAACGGCCTTTGCGCCCAGCGGCATCTTCATGGCCGGTCTGGCCTATGTGCCGCTGCTGCTGCTGCCCGCCACCTACCTTTCCACCACCAAGCTGATCTTTGTGCTGGCGGCCGTGGCGGCCTCCGACACCACCGCCTATTTTGTGGGCACGCGCTTCGGGCATCACAAGCTCTGGCCCCGCGTCAGCCCCAACAAGAGCTCCGAAGGCGCTCTGGGCAGTCTCGCCGGCTGCGTGGTTTTCTGCGTCATCTACGGCGCCATCTTCGGCACGGCGGGCATCATCTCCTTTGCGCTGCTGGGTATTGCCATCAACGCCTTTGCCCAGATGGGCGATCTCTTTGAATCAGCCCTCAAGCGTTCGGTCAACGTCAAGGATTCCGGCAATCTGCTGCCCGGACACGGCGGCGTTCTGGATCGCGCGGACAGCGTTCTTTTCGCTATGCCCATGTTTGCCGTCGTCGATCAGTGGTTCCATTTCTTTTAGAGCGTTTCAACTTTGAAAAAGGTGAAACGCGAGGCGGCGGCACAGCGCCGCCCGGCCCAAAGTGAGCGGAAAAACCGCGCTTTTTCCGCGAAACGACAGGCCGTATGGTTTGAAATGCGAAGCATTTCAAACTGAAAATGCTCTAGAA
>DXFI01000079.1 GCA_019114565.1 Candidatus Desulfovibrio intestinigallinarum
GGGAGAGGGAAACCCTTTTCCAAAAGGGTTTCCCTCTCCCCCTCAATTCTTACCCCCTCCCCCACAGCCCCTACGCGCGCAGGGCGCGGAGGCTGTTGGCGATGACGAGCAGACTGGCGCCGACATCGGCAAAGACGGCCATCCACATGGTGCCGAGTCCCATGAAGGTCAGGGCAAGGAAAAGAGCCTTGATGCCGAGAGCGCCGGCGATGTTCTGCACCAGAATGGCGTGGACGCCGCGCGAAAGCCGGATGAAGCGGGGTATCTTGCGCAGATCGTCGTCCATGAGCGCCACGTCGGCGGTTTCCATGGCGGCATCGGTACCGGCTGCGGCCATGGCAAAGCCGATATGGGCGCGGGCAAGGGCAGGGGCGTCGTTGATGCCGTCGCCGACCATGCCCACGGGGCCCTGCTGCGCCAGCTCTTCAACGGCATGGAGCTTGTCGCCGGGCAGGAGTTCGGCGCGCACGTCGTCCATGCCCGCCTGCCGGGCAATGGCGTGTGCGGCGTGGGCGTTGTCACCGGTCAGCATGACGGTCGTTATGCCCATGCTCCGGAGTTCCCGCAGGGCGGCAACGCTGCTCTCTCTGATGGTATCGGCCACGGCCAGAAGCGCATGGACGCCGTTTTCGTCCATGAGCAGCGCAACGCTCCTGCCCTGATTTTCCAGTTCAAGAAGACGGGCCTGCGTTGCCGGAGCAAGCGGGGCGACGGCTTCGGCCATGCGGCGATTACCGAGACTCCAGCGCCGTCCGTCCATCGTGCCGCTGACGCCCTGCCCGGGAGTGGCCGCGAAATCCGCGACCGGCGCGGGCGCAATGCCGTCCAGCTCGGCCTGCCGGGCAATGGCCCGGGATACGGGATGATCGGAGCGGGAGGCAAGACCGGCGGCAAGGGCCCGCAGCCGGGGATCGTCGCTCAGGGGCAGAAAGTCCGTCTGCCGGGGGCTGCCGTGCGTGATCGTTCCGGTCTTGTCCAGCGCAAGGCAGCGCAGACGGCGCCCCTGCTCAAGGAAAAGGCCGCCCTTGACCAGAATGCCCTGCCGCGCCGCGGCGGCCATGCCGCTGACAATGGTGACGGGCGTGGAGATGACGAGGGCGCAGGGGCAGCCGATGACAAGCAGCACCAGCGCGGTGTACAGCCATTGCGTCCAGACCCCGCCGAAGAGGAGCGGCGGCACAAGGGCCGTCAGCAGGGCGGCGGCAAAGATGGCGGGCGTATAGAAGCGCGCAAACACATCCACAAAGCGCTGCATGGGAGCCTTGCCGGCCTGCGCTTCTTCCACGGCCCGGATGATGCGGGCAATGGTGGAATCGTCGGCAAGAGCGCCGGAGGCGTATTCGAGTTCGCCGGACTGATTGATGGAACCGGCATAGAGGGCGTCGCCGGGGTCCTTGGCAACGGGCATGCTTTCGCCGGTGATGGGCGACTGATCCACGGCGGAATGGCCGCTGACAACCTGTCCGTCAAGAGGGATGCGTTCGCCGGGACGCACACGGATGCGGCTGCCTACGGGCACATCATGAATGGAAACGCTTTCCCAGCGGCCGTCACGGCAGACAGTGGCCGTTTCCGGAGCCAGATTCATGAGGGTGCGGATGGCGTCACGGGCGCGTTCCAGCGAGCGGGCCTCGATGGCCTCGGAGAGATTGAACAGCACCATGACCATGGCGGCCTCGGGATAGTGCCCGATGAGCAGCGCGCCGGTAACGGCAACGGACATGAGGGCGTTCATGTTCAGGTTGCCGTTGCGCAGCGCAATCCAGCCCTTTTTGTAGGTTCCGATACCCCCCAGGGCCACAGCCAGCAGGGCCAGCAGAGCGGAGAGCCAGAGAGCGCCGTTTTCCAGCCCGGGAGCAAACACGTGCCAGTCCCGGCAGAGTTCCATTATTTCGGAGGCGGCGGCGAGCAGGCCCGCCACGGCCAGCCTGCGCCACGGGATAACGGTCACCGGCGCAAGGCTCGCGGCCCGGGGCGTTTCCAGAGCTTCGGGAGGCATGTCGATGGCGCGCAGGGCCTCTTCAATGGGGGCGGTGTCGGGCAGCGTGTGCGATACCACCAGAACGCGCTGCATCAGGTGAAATTCCAGACCGGTAATGCCCGCCATGCCTTCAAGCTTCTTGCGGATGAGGGCTTCTTCCACGGGGCAGTCCATGTTTGTGATGCGATAGACGGCGCGGGTGGCGGAAGGGACGCCGAAGGCGTGCGGATCAAGGGGCGCGGCGGGCGCATGATCGTGCCCGCAGGCGCAGTGCGCATGGCCGTCTTCGTGACGGGCATGTTCGTGCGCTGTCGGACAGGCGCAGGCGGTCGGGGACGTTTCGGGGCAGGGCATGGCGGCATCATGCTGCCGTCCGCACAGGGGACACAGGGCAGAAGCTGTACACATGGGTATTTCTCCGTCTTTCTGCGGCGGCATCCGCAGGTCTTTTTCCCTGTTGTAGGGTATGAAGCGACTTCAAGGTCAAGCCTTTTTCAAGACTGTCGGAATGGCGGAGAGTTTTTGCTTTTCCGGCTTTTGTGTGGTACGGGTAACAGGCGGCGAATATGCCGCGTCGGCCTGCGGGCCGGATTCTCCTCCCCCGGGCCGCGTCCTGTGTCGGCACGGGAGAGAGCGTTACTGGTATGCACGGGAAAAGGGCCGTTTCGCAGAGTGAGAACGGCTGGAGCGTTTACCTTTGAAAAAGGTAAAACGCGAGGGGCGGCACAGCGCCGCCCGGTCCGAACTGGGTGGAAAAACACGCTTTTTCCGTGAAACGACAGGCCGCATGGTTTGAACGCAACGCGTTTCAAACTGAACATGCTTAAAAGCAGGCTTTTTTCGAGAACCATGCTCCATTCGTTCCTCTCCTCCCGCTTTTATTCCTTCACCGTCGTCGGAACGGTGGCTTTTGCCATAGCGGCTGTTCTGATGATGGGCTTTCTGCATGGCAAGGTGCAGCAGACCTTTCTGGAGGCTATGCGCACGCGTCATTTGCAGGGAATGTCCACGCTTTCTCAGATCGGCAGAGATACGGTGGACAAGCAGCTTTCCTTTATCAGGCAGAAAATGCGGGATTTAGCTATAATCTACGGTAAGAGGCTGCGGGACGCCGATCATGAGCAGCGGGGGCAGCTGTTGTCCAGCCTGATGCTGCATGCCACCGAGGTGGAAACCTTCTTTTTTCAGGATACGCAATGTTCCTGCCTCAAGTACGGTGTATCCGTGCCTTCCCGGATTGCCGCCCCGGCGCTTGATGCGGCCTGGAACGGGCATTTTTCGCTGATTGGGCCGTATTTTGACGACACGGGCAAGTTCAGGCTCTGCATACTGGAACCCTGCTTTTCCGATGGAAGGGTGATCGGGATTCTGGGCGTGCAGCTGGACGGCGCCGTTGTCAGCCGCTGGATAGAGTGCCTGCCCTTTCAGAGCGTGGCGGGTTTTACATATCTTTTTGACAGAAACGGTCTTCCCGTGGCCGCGTCCACGGAAGAGGGGCTGCGCCGACTTCAGGCTTTCCGCGAGAATGCGGAACTGGATGCGAAGGGGCAGGGCATGGACATCCTGCGCGTTATCCGGGCCGCCATCCTGCACAAGGATGTTGGCCCGGGCGGGTATGTCCTGGAGGAAGGAACCGTCCACCTTTCCTATCGGGAGCTTGCGCAGGCGCCGTGGATTTTCTTTGTCGGCTTTGAGGAGCCGGTCCTGGGCAGGCTGGTCAACAGAACGGCGGAAAAGGCCCTGCAGGGGGTCATCCTCTATTTTGTGCTGCTGGTGGGGGCCATTCTGCTTATCGTGGGCCTGACGCTGTTTGACGCCCTGCGCAATCGTCGTCTGAGCCTGCTGCTGAAGGAACAGAACGCGACCATTTCCCGGCAGGCCGAAAACCTGCTGGCATCTGAAAAGATGTTCCGGTACACCCTGACACAGTGCAGCACGCAGGTCATCGACTACGATGTGACATCCCGCATGCTGACATTCTACAGCGGCAATCAGAAGGATGTCTTCCGGGTGCCGGAGGGGGAGGACTGGGGGCCGCTGCTGCTGCGCGACAAGGATATTTCCCCGGAAGCTCTGGCCGAAATCCGGGCGCTGGTGTATGACGTGCGTTCCGGGGCCGCGCGTGAATCCTGCGACTTCCGTCTGCGGGACAAGGCCAGCGGCAAGGAGCAGTGGCACCGCCTTTCTCTGTCCGGCGTGGGCGGAGAGGACGGCGGAGCGCCGCGGCGTCTTATCGGCATCATCGAAGATATTTCCGAAGCCAAGGAAGCGGAATACGATCTGCTGACGCGTCTTTACAATCGCAAGACGTCCGAAGAAATGATCCGCCATCAGCTGGCTGTTCTGCCTTCCCGGCAGCCCTATGCCTTTTTGCTGCTGGACGTGGATCGCTTCAAGTCCGTCAACGATACCTTCGGGCATCCCATAGGCGACAAGGTGCTGGAGGAAACGGCCGAGCTGCTGCGTTCCACCTTCCGGGAAGAGGATATTCTCGGGCGGCTGGGCGGGGACGAGTTCTGCGTCTTTCTTTCCGGCGAGCATCTGGAGAAAAGCCGTCTGGAAGGCGCGCTTACCTCTCTGCACAGAAGGGCGCACGATATTCTGAAGGGACCCGCGGGAGAAAGCCCCGATGTCAGCTTCAGTTGCGGGGCCGTGCTCTGCTGTGCGCGTCATTCCTTTGAAGAGCTATACCTGCTTGCGGATGAGGCTCTGTACAGGGTCAAGGAAGGCGGCCGCGATAATTTTGAAATCGTTGTCTGGGACAGCCCGGAAGGGTAGCCCCCATATTTCGCAGACAGAAAAAGTCCCCCGGCAGGGTTTCCTGCCGGGGGCTTGTATTTTTAGAGCGTTTCAACTTTGGAAAATGTTGGGGGAGAGGAACCCCCTTGGCTGGCGCACAAGGGGGTTCCCCTCCCCCAGGCCCCCACCCTTCCCCCAACGCGCTTTATCCGGGTAAATGAAACGCTTCGGGAACGCAGACAGTTTTGCTGCCGTTACCGTCCCCCGGGGAATACGCTGGAAGAAGGTGCGAAAATTCTCAGGCGGGACAGGAAAGCTGGGGAGTTTGAGGGGAAGAAACACCTTTTTGCCGCAAGCAGCGACCCGACGGGCGGCCGCAGGCCGTGCCCGTTAGGCGACGCAGGAGCCTTACGGGCATCGACAGCAGAGCAAAGGGGGGTCTTCCCCCTCAAAACAAAACGTAATGAGCCCTGAGCCTAGCTGTTCCAGCGCTCATAGGGGCCGTTGCCCTGGCAGAGGCGGCAGCGGTCGCCGAAGCGGGCGGGGTAGTATTCGCCGCAGTCGGGGCAGCGCACGACAGGCCCCTTGCCCTGACGGGCAAGAATGTCCGGGTGGATCTGCACGGGCGCGGAGGAGAGCATGTCAAAGCCGCCTTCGCGAATCTGGCGCGCGATGGCATCGGAATCCTGTTCCTTTTTGGGTTTTTCCTTGAGGAACCAGGAGCGCACGTCGGGATAGGCGCGCAGCCGTTCCGCGTCCAGCCGGACGCGCACGCCCTTGCCGGTGTGTTTGTCGTACAGGCTCAGCGCGAAAATGCCCAGATTATAGACGCGCAGCCAGCCGTTGCCGATAGTGCAGGGCGTGAGAAGCTGAATGGCGTCGGGCAGGCATTGCACGGTTTCGGACACGGCGTCAAAGAGCACGCCGTCGGGCAGGGCGCGCCGCGCCGCTTCCACCATGTAGCCGCCGATGACGACACCCGGGGCGGTATGACCGTGGAAGGCCAGAACCTGCTCCAGATACTGATCGTGGCTCCATTGACCGATGACAGGGGTTGCAGACATGCCGGGATGCTCCTTGAGGGCTTGAAATCTTCAGAGGGGAAACTACATGCCGAGCTGGGCAAGCATATCGTCGATGGCGCTCTGCGAAATGCTTTCCTTGCTGGGGCCTTTGAGGTTCGAGTCGTCCGACAGCACCTCCGCGACCTTGGTACGGCTTTCGCGAAAGGCTTCCATGGCCTTGGAGGCTTCGCTGCGCAGAGAATCCATGGAGCGCGAGGGGTCCTTTTCCGCGCCGTCCATGACAAGGCCGGAAGAAAGATACATATCCACCACGGACGCCTCGATTTCGTGCAGCGCCTTGACCACCTTCTTGATGCGCTGGCCCGTCAGGTCCTGGAAGGACAGGGCCGTGATGATTTCCGTCAGATCCTCGCCCAGTTTATTGTTGATGTAGGTGAGGCGGGCCAGCTGGGCGGAACAGGGCTGTCCGCTCTTGATGCTGCTCAGCAGCTGAGCGCTTTCCATCTGGCAGTCAAGCTGGGCTTCGACCAGTTCCATGATCCGCATGGTGGCCTTTTCCGTGGCCTCCATGATCTCGTTCAGCTGAACAGAAGCTTCGGTAAACAATTCATCATGCCCCGTACCGTTAGGGTTCTTGCCGTCGCCGGAGGCGCTGACAATTTCCTGATAGATGCGCCGCAGACCCTGGCGCATATCATCGCTGACCTGCTTGTAAACAGTCGTACTATTGGCCGTTGCATCGGACATGGCAGCTCCCGTGCCTCCTGGAGGCTCGCTCTCTTCGTGTGCGCTCGCGCTGTTGCCGGGGAGGAATATGGTTTCTGTTGGTTGCCGCAGGAGAAGGGCGGCTGTGCGCGTACATGCAGGATAAAAGGGGCAGGGGCCGGCGCTTCGTCCCGTCGCGGGCCCCGCTCCTTCATGACGGCGCATTCCTGGAGCATTTTCAGTTTGAAACGCTGTGCGTTTCAAACCCTGCGGCCTGTCGTTTCGCGGAAAAAACGCGGTTTTTCCGCTCACTTTAGGCCGGGCGACGCCGTGACGCCGCCTCGCGTCCTGCCTTTTTTAAAGGTAGAACGCTTTACTTGTTGGTCTTGAGAAACGTCTTGGCGCGCGCGGCTTCAGCGGAATTGGGGTACTTGCGGATCAGTTCGTTGAGGCGGGACTTGGCCGCCGCGCCCTGATTGATCTTGCTGAAGCAGATACCCTGCTTCAGATAGGCCGCCGGAGCCTTGGAGCTCTTGCTGTACTTGGTGATGACCGTATCGTAGGCAAGGGCGGCATCGGCAAACTGATTGCGCTGGAAATAGCATTCCGCCAGATAATACTGCGCTTCGGGCGCCATGGAATGATTGCCGTAGTTCTTGATGAAATCCGAGAAGGAGCGCTGCGCCTCGTCATAGCGGCGCGCATTGAAGGCATTGAGACCGGCGTCGTACAGGGCAAGGGAAATATCCTTCTGCGCCGCGGGCGCGGCCTGTGGCTGCGGGCTGGCCTGTCCCCAGGTGCTGGCCGCGGGAGCGGGCGCGGCGGTCTGCCCCTGCTGGCCGCCGAAATTGGCCCCTGCCGCATAGGGGTTCATGTTGGCCGCATCCTGCGCGGCATTGCCCGTGCCGTCCATAGCTGTGGCGGCGGCCACGGGCGCGGCGGCGGCTGCCGCAGCCGGAGCGGCTCCCCCGGCGGGCAGGCTCGGCAGAGCTTCGCCCAGATTCAGATTGAGGGCCATGCTGGTTTCGATCTGGCGCAGGGCCGCGTCATGACGGTTGACGCGCTCCACAAGAGCGCGCGCGCCGCCCACGTTCCGGAGATCATCCACCTGCCCCTTGAGGGCATTCAGTTCCTGACGCATGGTCTGAACCTGATTCCACATGTCGGCCTGCGCGGGCTGCAGCTGTTTCAGCATCATGTCGTGCTGCTGCACCTGCTGTTCCAGAGAAAGATTGCCGCTGCCCGACGAGGAGGAGGACAGACCGCCGGCAGCGCAGCCGCTCAGCACAAGACCGGCGCAGCAGAGGGCGGAAAGGGGGAGAAGGCGTTGACGACGCATGGCGCTACCTCGTTCAGAAAAGTTTTTTGCCGGCCTTGCTCCGACCGGCGAAAATATAGATCAGCCCGCCGATGACAGGCAGAAAGACGACAAGAACAAGCCACTTGCTCCGCTGCAGGGGGGAGGAAAAGGCGTGGCTCCAGATGTGCCAGATGCTCCAGAAGGTGGGAATCATGGGCAGCAGGGCTACCAGAATGTACCACCATTCAAAGGTGACGGGAGTGCCAGTCATGCTTGTGTTCCTTTGCGCGGTTCTTCCTCGCGCGGATGCCGCCAGAGGGACAGGCAGGCCAGCAGCGCGCCAAGACAGATGGCCACGTCCGCCACATTGAAGGCCGGCCAGTGCCACGCGCCGATGTAGAAATCCAGAAAGTCAATCACGGCGCGAAAGCGCACCCGATCCACAAGATTGCCCAGAGCGCCGCCCATGACCAGGCCAAGGCCCAGCACCAGACGCCGATCATCGGCGCGCATGGAGCGGATCAGGGCAATGATGGCGGCAACCGCCACCACCGTTGCCCCCAGAAACAGCCAGAACTGCCATTCTATATCCGATCTGTTCAGAAAGCCGAAGGCGGCCCCCCGGTTCCGGACATTCACCAGATCAAAGAAGCCGGGAATGACCGGAATCGGGCGATGCTCGGGAATATAGGCAAGCGTCAGCCATTTTGTCCACTGATCGAGCGCCATGACCACAAGAGTCACGAGCGCCAGCAGGCCGAACCGGGATCGCATAAGCTAGGCCAGTTCCTTCAGAGCCGCGGCGCAGCGCGGGCACAGCGTCGGATGTTCGGGATCGGTTCCCAGTTCGGTATTGTAGATCCAGCAGCGTTCGCACTTTTCGCCCTCGGCCTTGTCCACGCCGATGGCCAGCCCTGGAACTTCGGCATCCTGCACGGCCTGCGCCGGAGCGTCGGCCAGGGCCGCCGTGCGCAGCTGCGAGACAATGCAGAAGGCGCGCAGATCCGTTTTCAGACCTTCCACGCGTTCGCGCAGCTCGTCGGCCATGTACAGGGTCACGGCCGTATCCAGCGAGTGACCCACAACGCCGTCGCGGCGCAGAGGCTCGATGGCCCGCGTCACCGCGCCGCGGACATTGAGCAGGGTGTTCCAGTCGTCGCGCACGCCGTCTTCCAGCAGCCAGGGAGCGGCATCCTGCGGCGGCAGAGCAAAGACCGTCGACGCCTTTTCGCGCAGGCCTTCGGGAATGTAGCCGAAGATTTCCTCAGCCGTGAAGGAGAGCACCGGAGCCATGTCGCGCACCAGCATGCGCAGGATATGGCACAGAGCCGTCTGCGCGGAGCGGCGTTCGCGGCTTTTGGGCGCGGAGGTGTAGAGGCGATCCTTCAGGATGTCGAGGTAGACGCCGGAAAGATCCGTCACGCAGTAGTTGTGCAGGGTATGATAGACCTTGTGGAATTCAAAGGCCTCGTAGGCGTCCTGTATGCGCTGATGCACCTGCGCGGCCACATCCAGCGCAAAGCGATCCAGCGACAGAAGTTCCCCGGCGGGCAGCAGATCCGCCTCGCTCAGATCCGCGATATTGCCGAGAATGAAGCGGCAGGTATTGCGGATGCGGCGGTAGGCGTCCACCAGACGGTTCAGAATCTGATCCGAAATGCGGATATCCTCGCGGTATTCCACGGAGGCCACCCACAGGCGCACGATTTCCGCGCCGAACTTGTCGATCAGCTCCTGCGGCGCGATGACGTTGCCGATGGATTTGGACATCTTGCGGCCTTCTCCGTCCACCACATAGCCGTGGGTGAGCACCGTCTTGTAGGGCGGCGTGTTGCGCGTGCCCTCGGCAACCAGCAGCGAGCTGTGGAACCAGCCGCGGTGCTGGTCGGAACCTTCCAGATAGAGGTCCGCCGGGAAGCGCAGCTCGGGGCGTGCTTCCAGCACGGCCGCAAAGCTCGTGCCGGAGTCAAACCAGACGTCGAGGATGTCGCTTTCCTTTTTCCAGTGCTGGCCGCCGCAGTGGGGGCATTTCAGCCCTTCGGGCACGATCTCGGAAAGATCGGCCTCATACCAGTAGTCGCAACCCGTGGGATGCGCCGCAAAGCGTTCGGTCATTTCCGTCATCCACTTCGGATCGTTCCAGGCTTCGCCGCAGTCTTCGCAGAGCAGAGCCAGAATGGGCACGCCCCACTGACGCTGCCGCGAAATGCACCAGTCCGGGCGCGATTCAATCATGTTGTAAATGCGCTCGCGGCCCCAGGCGGGAATCCAGTTGACCTTTTCGTTGATGGCGGTCAGGGCCTGCTGGCGCAGATTGTTCTTTTCCATGCTGATGAACCACTGGGTGGTGGCACGGAAAATCACCGGATTCTTGCAGCGCCAGCAGTGGGGGTAGGAGTGGCTGATCTTCTGCTCGCGCAGCAGCGCGCCCACTTCCTGGAGCTTTTCGATAACTTTGGGGTTGGCTTCAAAGACGTTCAGGCCCGCGAAAAATTCCACGCTGGGCAGGAAGCGCCCCGCGTCGTCCAGCGGAGAAAGCACGTCCAGCTTGTACTGCAGGCCGACTTCATAGTCTTCGCGGCCGTGGCCGGGAGCCGTGTGCACGCAGCCGGAACCGGCGTCCAGCGTCACATGGCGGCCAAGAATCAGCGGAGAAACGCGATTGTAGAAGGGATGGCGGGCTTCCAGTCCTTCAAGGGCCGAGCCTTCGGCCTCGCCCAGCACCTTGTAGTCGCTCCAGCCGAAGGTCGCGGCGCAGCTTTCCACCAGTTCGCGGGCCAGCACATACTGCGCGTCGTCGGCTTCCACAAGGGCATACATGAATTCGGGATGCAGGCAGACGGCCATGTTGTCCGGCAGCGTCCACGGCGTGGTCGTCCAGATGATGACATAGCTGCGGCCGGTGTCGGCCTGCGGGAAGATTTCCTTCAGCTTCTGATCCGGCAGGGGGAAGCGCACGAAGATGGAAGGCGACGTGTGATCGGCGTACTCCACTTCCGCTTCGGCCAGCGCAGTATGGCAGGAACAGCACCAGTAAATGGGCTTCTTGGCGCGCACCACGTTGCCTTTTTCCACAAAGCGGGCCAGTTCGCGCGCGGTAATGGCCTCATAGGCCGGGGTCATGCTGCGGTAGGGATTTTCCCAGTCGCCCAGCACGCCGAGACGGCGAAATTCCTTGCGCTGAATATCAATCCACTTGCCGGCATAATCGCGGCAGCACTTGCGCACCACATGGGCGGGCAGGGTCTTTTTCTTTTCCTTCAGCTCCTGCTCGACCTT
>DXFI01000080.1 GCA_019114565.1 Candidatus Desulfovibrio intestinigallinarum
GGGAAGGAAACCCCCTTGTGCGCTAGCCAAGGGGGTTTCCTTCCCCCCAGAAGAACGATTTAGTGTTAACACGCCTGGTGGTGTTGCGTCATGAAGAAGACTCGGAACGTCATACCGTGCCTGAGCGCGTGGAAGCTGTGGGAAGCGCATGCCGCGCAACTGCTGCCGGGCCTCTCCGATGAGCGCCCGCCGGCCGGTGTGGACGAGGCCGGGCGCGGCTGTCTGGCCGGGCCGGTGGTGGCGGCGGCCGTTATTCTGCCCGAGTCGGCCGAGCTGCCGGGTCTGACGGATTCCAAGGCGCTGTCGGCGGCACAGCGCGCGGCGCTTGCGCCGCGCATCAGGCAGTGCGCGACGGCCTGGGGGCTGGGGGTGGTCTGGCCCCGGCGCATTGACGAAATCAATATTTTACAGGCGACCTTCGAAGCCATGACGCGGGCGGTCTGCCTGCTGTCCGTAACGCCGGGCATGATCTATGTGGACGGCAACAAGACCATTCCCGAGCAGACCCTGCGCGCACGGTGGACGGCGGCGCGTTTTCCTCAGCAGGAAGCCGTTGTGGGCGGCGATGCGCGGGTGGATGCCATTGCCGCGGCGTCCGTTCTGGCCAAGACCTTCCGGGATCATGTGATGGAGTGCCTTGCCCGGCGCTGGCCGGGCTACGGTTTCGAGCAGCACAAGGGCTACGGGACGCAGGCGCACTATGCGGCCCTGCGGCGTCTGGGGCCCTGCCCGCAGCATCGTCTGACATACAAGGGCGTTGCCGCGCCGGAGAGTGTCACCTGTCGTCAGGGGGATCTGCTGTGATTTTCGGGCGCAGGGCGGCCGGAGCGGGAACACGGACCCGTCGCGAGGGCTGCGGGGAGCGGATGGACGTCGCGTATCCGGCGGCGGAGCTTGGGCGACGCGGCGAAGACGTCGCCGCGGCCTTTGTATGCCGCAAGGGCTGGCGCATTCTGGAACGCAACTGGCGTTACAGGCATCTGGAGCTGGATATGGTGGCCCTTGACGGGCTGGAGCTGGTTTTTGTGGAAGTCAAGACGCGAACGGCGGGAGGCATCGGCAGCCCGGCCGAAGCCCTGACGCCCGCCAAGCGGGCGCATGTCTGCAGGGCCGCGCAGGCCTGGCTGAGCGCCCATGACGCATGGGATCGTCCCTGTCGTTTTGACGTTCTCTGTCTGGTGCATGACGGAACAACCTTCAACGTGGAGCATATGCCCGATGCCTTCCGCTTCTCCGACGGGCGGCGTGCTGTGGATCGTCGCAACGCCGCTTGGCAACCCTGGTGATTTTTCTCCCCGCGCGCGTCAGACGCTGGCCGAGGCCGATCTCGTGCTGGCCGAGGATACGCGTCGCGCGGGGCTGCTCTGCGCGCAGTGCGGCATTCCCGTGCGGCGTTTTGTCAGTTTTCATGATCACAACGAGGCCGAGAAGCAGCCGGAAGTGCTGCGGCATCTTGAGGCGGGCGGTACGGCCGCGCTGGTGTCCGATGCGGGAACGCCGCTGGTGGCCGATCCCGGTTACCGGCTGGTGCGGGCCTGCCGGGCCGCCGGGCTGCGCGTAGTTCCCGTGCCCGGTCCTTCCGCGCCGGTAACGGCGCTTTCGGCGGCGGGGCTGCCGCCGCTGCCGTACACCTTTCTGGGCTTTCTGCCGCGCGACGCGGCAGGGCGCGCCGCCCTTTTTTCCGCCTTCCGCCGCACGCCCGGCTCCCTGATTTTTTTCGAGCGCAAGGATCGTCTGCGCGAGAGTCTGGAGCAGGCCGCGGAAATCCTCGGGCCGCGCGCGCTGGCCATTTGCCGGGAATTGACCAAAACGCATGAGGAATTTATACTTGACAGACTGGAAAATGCTGCGGAAGCGGCGACGGATCTGCTTGGCGAGATAACCGTCATTATCGGGCCGCCGGAAGAAAACGGCCGTTCTTCACGGGAAGAGGCGCTGAGCGTGTTGCGCGAGGAGCTGGAGGACGGCGGCAAGCCCCGGGAATGCGCCCGCCGGGCGGCAACCCGCCTTGAGGGCTGGAGTTCCAAGGAACTCTACGCGCTGGCGCGGGAGCTCTGATCCGTTTCTTCCGCATGCCGGGAAGGAAGTTTTTTCGTCTGTATCCTGTTCCTTCCCGGTTTCAGGCTCTCGGGGGCCCGGCTCCCGTGTCGGACAGGATGCAGCGGCAGGGTTCAAAGGTTTTTTCAAGGGGGCTTCATGCTCACCACTTCCGTCGCTCTGCACTGTCTTGCCCGCTGCGGTTGCATCAATGCGGCCATCTCCACGCGCGCCATGCAGGAGATCGGGCTGCTCTTTGCGCTGGAGCCCGCCATCATGGCGCTGTATCCCCCGGGTAAAAAGCGGCAGGAGGCCCTGTTGCGACATGTCGGGCACAGCAATACGCATCCGTACATGATGCCTTTGTTCCTGGGCATCACCCTGTCGCTGGAAAGTCAGGTCGCAAGCGGTTCCCTGCCGGCTGCGGCTCTGGGCAGCGTCAACCGCACTTTGTCCACCACCCTGTCGGCTCTGGGAGACGGTTTTTTTGAAGGGGCGGTGCTTCCCTGCTGGTCGCTGGCCTGCGTCATCTTTGCGCTGTGCGGGCATATCTGGTCGGCTATTATTCTGACGATGCTGCTGGTGGCCGGAATGGTCGCCTTCAGAATAGGCATATTTTTTTACGGACTGCGGCACGGCGTCGCCGCCTTGCAGTGGCTGAAGCGTCTGGCTCTGATTGACTGGGCGGGCCGTATCAAGCAGCTGAATGCCGTCATGCTGGCGCTGCTGCTGGGGGTTACGCCCTGGACGGGGCATTCCTTCCCGTGGCTGCTGTGCGTGCCGGCCCTGCTGTGCGCGGCCGCCGCTGCGATCTTTACCTGGAGGATGCGTTTGCCGCGCATCATTCTCTGGCTGCTGGGAGTGTCCTGTCTGGCCTTTCTGGATGCGGCTCTTGTCCGGGGCTAGGGCGTTTTACCTTTTCCCCGTACAGACTCTTTCGCCGGGTATCGACGGCAGCAATGGGGCTTCCCCGGAGAAATAAAAATTTCGTGAACGTGAGCGCGCGATGCGCCGAAACGCGCCGCGCGGAAGGCCCGGGGCGGAGCCTTGCGGCCAGAGGAACAAAGACAATGCATGAAGCCATAGCCGAAACCGCCGATGGTCTGAGGTTGCCGCTGGTGCTGCGTATGCGCGGCGGCCTGCATGCGCGTCCGGCGGCCAAGCTGGCGCAGGAAGCGCAGCGTTTTACGGCGGATATTCGCATTGAAACGGAAAACGGACAGGCCGATGCCAAGAGCATGCTTGACGTGCTTTCGCTGGCTCTGCCGCAGGATACCGAGTTCACCCTGACGGCTTCCGGCCCGGATGCGCGGGCGGCGCTGGAAGGGCTGGCGGCCTGTCTGGACTCGCTGCGGGATTAGGTCATGGCGCGCGCCCTTCTTTACGGTACGGCGGTTTCTCCCGGATACGCCATCGGCAGGGTCCACCTGCTGCACGTGGCGGGTATGGTCGAAAAACGGCGTATTGCGCCCCGGCAGGCCGAACGGGAGCAGCAGCGTCTGCGGGCAGCGTCCGAGGCCGTGCGCGAAGCTCTGCGCGAAGCCATGGGCAAGGTGCCGGAAGACCTTGCGGAGTACCGCGAGGTCATTGCCGCCCAGATGGAGCTGGCTCGGGACCCCAAGCTGCTGGAAAGCGCCGCGAAACGGATTGAAAGCGATCTCATCTGCGCTTCCTGGGCGCTGGATGAAACCATCAATCAGCTTTGCGCCCTGTTCGACAAGATGGAAGATCCCTATCTGCGGGATCGCGCGCAGGATATCCGGGCCGTGGGGCTTCGCCTGCGGGAGAGCCTGCAGGGATCGCGCGCCGCCGTTGCGCCCGGGGAAAACTGCGTGCTGATGGCCGAAGACCTGTCGCCCGCCGATGTCATGGACATGGATTTTTCCGGCGTGCAGGCGCTGGTGACGGCGCAGGGCGGGCCGACGTCGCACACGGCCATTCTGGCCCGCGGCCTGCGTATTCCGGCGCTGGTGGGGCTGCCTGATGTGCTGGCAACCGTGCATGAGGGGGATTCCGTCATTGTGGACGGCGTCGGCGGCGTGCTGCTCGCCGGGCCGGAACAGGACGACCTTGCGCAGTATACCGCCCTGCGGGATGAGTATACGGCTTGGGAAACACGGGTGCGTGCCGCGGCCCACTGGCCGGCGGATACCCGTGACGGCGTGCGCGTCAGCGTGCAGGCCAATATGGAGCGTCCGGAAGAAGCCGGAGAAATGCGCGAGAGCGGCGCGGACGGCGTGGGGCTGTACCGCACGGAATTTTCCTTTCTGAGGGATGTGCTGCCCGGAGAACGGGAGCTGCTGGAGGAATACGGCGCCGTCGTGCGCGGGGTTGCGCCTGCGCGGGTGGTCTTCCGCACGCTGGACGTGGGCGCGGACAAGATGATGCGCGCTCAGTCCAACGCAAAGGAACCCAATCCGGCGCTGGGGCTGCGCGGCATCCGTTTCTGTCTGCGGCATCGTCATATTTTCCGCACGCAGTTGCGCGCCCTGATGCGCGTGGGCGTGGCGGGCAATGTGGCGCTGATGCTGCCCATGATTTCCACGCTGGACGAAGTGCTGACCGTGCGCGACATTATGCGCGATCTGCACGGAGAACTGGCCGCGCGGCACATTCCCCATGCCGAGAAGCTGCCGCTGGGCGTCATGATCGAAACGCCCGCCGCCGTGCTCATTGCCGATGCGCTGGCGCGCGAATGCGATTTCTTCAGCATCGGCACCAACGATTTGATCCATTATCTGCTGGCCATTGACCGCAACAATCATCAGGTCGCCTATCTCAACGAGGCCCTGCATCCCGCTGTGGTGCGTTCTCTCAAGCGCATCATTGATTCCGCGCACCGTGAGGGCATCTGGGTTTCCGTCTGCGGCGAGCTGGCGTCCGATCCCTACGGGCTGGCTCTGCTGCTGGGCATGGGCGTGGACGCCGTTTCGGCATCGCCGCGCTTTGTTCCCGGGATGAAGCACATGCTGCGCCGTCTGGATGCGGCCACCTGCATGGATCTTGCCTACAACGTCCTGATGAGCGCGGATATCTCCGCATCTCAGCGCATGGTGCGCGAACGGCTTCAGGAGTCGCTGGGATCAGAGCTGGCCTTCCATACCACAAGCATTCTTGCCCATTGCCATGAGTAAAAAGAAACAGTCTCCGTCCACCATTGCCGTCAACAAGAAAGCGCGCCATCTCTATGAGCTCTCGGATTTCATGGAGGCGGGCATCTGTCTTACCGGCCCCGAAGTCAAGAGCGTGCGCGCCGGAAAGGTGAACTTCATCGACAGCTATGTGGATTTCAAAAACGGCGAAGCCCTGCTGCTGTCGCTGCATATCGCGCCCTATGCCAATGCGGGCTATGCGCCTCAGGACCCGGACAGGCCGCGTGTCCTCCTGCTGCACAAGGGGGAAATCAATCGCCTTGCGGCGCAGGTGGCCCAGAAGGGGCTGACGGTGGTTCCTGTAAAGCTCTATTTCAGCCGGGGAAAGATCAAGGTGGAAATTGCCCTGGGCAGAGGGAAAAAGCTCTTCGATCATCGTGAATCGCTCAAGCGCCGTGCCGCGGAACGTGACGCGGCGCGGGAAATGGCCTGAGTTCAGGGGCGGCGCGCATGACGCCGCGCATCTTGCAGGCTCCTCTGCCGTGGCAGTGCTTTCTGCTCTGCTGGGTCGCGGGACTGCTCGGTGCGTCATGGCCGCAGCCCTCGCTGCTTTTTCTTGGTCTGCTGCTGGCGGCGGACGAACGTTTGCGCCCTTCCGCGCCGTGGACATCCAGTCATCTGCGGCGCGGAGGGGCGCGTCTGATCTGCTGTCTGCTCCTCTGGCTTGCCGGCTGGGGAACGGCGTCTTTTCTGCTGCGCCCGCCGACGCCGCCGGAATGGCTTTCCGGCGTCACGGATCTGCGGGAGCCGCCGCGCTTTGGTACTGTGCGCCTATGCGGCGACGTGGCGGATGTGCAGAGTCTGCCGGACAACCGCCTGCGTGTGCTGCTGCGGCTGGTGCGCCCCGAAGAGAGCGCGGGAGCGCCTGTTGCGGATATCGTGGCATGGACCTGGGATCAGCCTCTGTTCCGGCCTCTGACAGGGCAGCGCATCTGCCTTTCCCGGCCGTTGCGCCCCGTGCATGGCTTTGCCAACGAAGAACCGGCATATGACCCCGCCGTCGCGGAACGCGGGCAGCCGTTGCCGCGCGGTTTTGAACTCTGGTGGCGGGCGCGCGGTGTGGCCTGGACGCTGTGGAGCCGGGGCGGCGTCGGAAATCCCGCACTTGCGTCAACGGCGGTTTCGCCTCCTGTCCTGTGGCGGGAGCGCTGTCGTCAGGCCTTTCTGGCGGCCCTCCTGCCTGAAGGGAAAGAGACCATGACGCAGGCGCGGGCCTTGCTGCCGGCTCTGATTTTCGGCGAGCGCGAGTTTATTGCCTCTCCCGTCTTCAGACAGGTTGCCGCGGCTTCGCTGGCGCACAGTCTGGCGCTTTCCGGACAGCATCTTGCCATTGCCGGTCTCCTTGGCGTGATCGTGATGCAGTTTGCCGGGCTGGCGCATCCTGCGTGCTATCTGCGCCGTCCTTTTCGTGTCTGGGCTTTGCTCTGTTCTCTGCCTTTTGCTTTCGTCTATCTCTGGATTGGCAATGCGCCGCCCTCGCTGGTGCGCGCGGCCTGCATGCTGCTGCTCGGCTGTCTGGCTCTGTACTTCCGGCGCGAACAGGAAAACGTGGGGTTGTGGGCGGCGCTGGCGCCGCGCAGCGGCTGGGATGCCCTTTGTCTGGCGCTGCTCTGCATCACTCTGGCCGCCCCGTTGAGCGTCTATGATACGGGCCTGCAACTTTCGGTGCTGTGCGTGGCGGCCCTGTGCGCCCTGCCGCCGCTGCTTTCCCGCATTATGCCGCTGCCTGCCGGGGAGCAGCGCCGGACATGGCGCTGCCGGCTTCATTCCGTCCTGCGCGGGGCCCTGCATATTTTTGTCGTGTCTCTCGCCTTGCAGCTTGCCCTTCTGCCGCTGAATATCCTGCTGTTCTCTTCGCCGGGGCACTGGTTCTGGATCAATGTCCTCTGGCTGCCTGTGCTCGGCTTTGCGGTCATGCCGCTGGCCTTCCTTGGTCTGCTCTGTGCTGTTTTCCAGTGGCACATTGCCGCGGAAACGGCGCTGACGCTGGCTGCCTGGCCTTGTGATCTGCTGCTGCAGGGGCTCCAGAGGCTGGCGGATGCGGGCCTGCTGGATGCTCCCGCTCTGTTGCGGCCGCACTGGACGGCGCTGCTGGCCGTGCCTCTGCTTTTTCTCGTCGCCGTGGCCGCCGTGGAGCGGGAACGCCTGCCGGGAGCTGTGCGCCGTCTGGCGGTGGCGGCCGTGCTGCTGCTCTGCGCAGGCCCTCTGCTGCGGCTTCACGAGCAGTTTATGGCCGCGTATTTTCAGGAAGTCCGGCTGGATGTGATCGATGTGGGGCAGGGGCAGGCGCTTCTGCTGGACCTGCCCGACGGGAAGCGCTGGCTTATTGACGGCGGCGGCAGCCTTTCATCCCGTTTTGATCCCGGATCGGCGCTGGTGCTGCCGCTCATCGCCGACAACAGAAAACCGGAGCTGGCGGCCGTGATTGCCAGTCACCCCGATCTTGATCACGCGGGCGGGCTTCCGGCCCTGCTGGAGGCCGTGTCGCCGCCGTGGCTGCTGCATAACGGCCGGGAGGGCAGGGGGAGCTTCGGAGAACGCTGGCACAAGGCCCGCAGGCCGTGGGAGAGCGCAGGCCGGGCGCGCATTCTGTCCGCCGGGGATGTGCTGCCGCTGGGTAATCCCCGGCTCGGGCTGCATCTGGAGGTTCTCTGGCCGCCCAAAGAGGCCGTGGGGCTGTCCGGCAATGACGCTTCCCTGATTTTGCGTCTGACACGTCACGGCCACGGGCTGGCCCTGCTGCCGGGCGATGCGGAAAAGCCGGCTCTGCGGGAGCTGATACGCAGCGGACGGGATCTTTCCGCCGACGTGCTGGTGCTTCCGCATCACGGCTCGGCGGGAAGTTTTCTGGCGGCGCTTTACCGCGCCGTTCACCCGCGCCTGGTGCTGGCGTCCTGCGGTTTTGGCAATCGTTACGGCTATCCTGCCCGTCGTGTCCGCGTCTGGTTTGCCGAGCAGGGCATTCCCGTGCTGGACACGGCCCGCTGGGGCCGCCTGCAGGTGCTGTGGCGTCCCGGCGAAGCGCCGCGCCTGCGCAGCGCCCGCCCCGGTCCGCATGACGGGCGCTCCATTGCCCCCTGAAGCTCTGCTGCAATGGTTTCGGAGGACTCCCCGGCTCGGTTTTTCTGGAAGAATCTGTTTTTTTATTTTGCATAACATATTGTTTTTAATTTATAAAATTTACAACAGAAGAAAATTTTCCTTTTTTGGAAAAACCTTGTTGACAGAACAGGGCAAAGTCTGTAGAACTCTTCTTCGTTGAGCGGGAGTAACTCAGTGGTAGAGTGCAACCTTGCCAAGGTTGAAGTCGCGGGTTCAAATCCCGTCTCCCGCTCCACCAAAAATGATGGCGGCATAGCCAAGTGGTAAGGCAGAGGTCTGCAAAACCTCCATCTCCAGTTCAAATCTGGATGCCGCCTCCAATAAAGCTTACTTAGCCGAAAGGCTCACTCTGCGGGAGTAACTCAGTGGTAGAGTGCAACCTTGCCAAGGTTGAAGTCGCGGGTTCAAATCCCGTCTCCCGCTCCAGATTTTCCATCCCCTTGCCGGCGGGAATAACTCAACGGTAGAGTGTCAGCTTCCCAAGCTGAAGGTTGCGGGTTCAAATCCCGTTTCCCGCTCCAAGTGCTTTTCCGGGAGTCCTGAGGGACTCTATGCCATAGCGGTCTGTGCCGCACCCCGCGCGGGAGTAACTCAGTGGTAGAGTGCAACCTTGCCAAGGTTGAAGTCGCGGGTTCAAATCCCGTCTCCCGCTCCAAATTTTGCCCTTGCAGACTGCTGCAAGGGCTTTTTTGCGTTTTCGGCCGGACGCCTGCTTGCAAAAATGATTCGTCATGGGCAGACTTGCGCCGCCGGGGCATGACATTTTGCCTTTGGAAAAGGCAAAGTGCGAGGCGGGGCACAGCGCCGCCCGGCCCAAACCAGGCGGAAGACTGCGTTTTTTTTCGAAAC
>DXFI01000081.1 GCA_019114565.1 Candidatus Desulfovibrio intestinigallinarum
ACTTCTAACACCGTTTGAGAACGGCGTCTGAAACTTGCAAAAAAAAGTTTCCAAGCGTATTAACAAAAAATCATCGACGGTGTAACTGTCGATGATTATTATAAATTTCGATAAAATCCGCGTTCCTCCCCGCATGCCCCCAAAAGAGGACGCAGACAAGGTGACGTGGCACTTTCCGCGTTTGTTTTTCCAAAGGGTTCCGACGTTCCGGGTCTCCGAACCCCCTCCTTTCCATCTCCACTAGGGCATTTTTAGTTTGAAACGTTTCGCGCTTCAAACCATACACCTATCGTTTCGCGGAAAAAGCGCGGTTTTTCCGCTCACTTTTGGCCGGGCGGCGCTGTGCCGCCGCCTCGCGTTTCACTTTTTCAAAGTTGAAACGCTTAGCAATAAAAAAGAGCGGGAATTCTTCCGGCAATGCCGGAAGAATTCCCGCCCGTTATACATATGTTCTTATCAGGGCCGGGCGGCGCTGTGCCGCGCCTCGCGCCTCACCCTTTTCAAAGACAAAGCGCTCTAGACCGCCCTGGAGATCATCTCAAAGAAGCGGCTGAAGAGATAACGGCCGTCGTTGGGCCCGGCGGCGGCTTCGGGATGATACTGTACGCTCATGATGGGCTTTGTCTTGTGACGCAGGCCTTCGAGAGTGTAGTCGTTGAGATTGACATGAGTGGGTTCCACATCGGCCAGACCGTCAAGCACCACATGGAAGCCGTGGTTCTGCGAGGAAATTTCCACCCGGCCGGTCGTATCGTCGCGCACCGGATGGTTGCAGCCGTGATGACCGAATTTCAGCTTGGCCGTCGTGCCGCCCAGAGCATGACCGATGAGCTGATGACCGAGGCAGATGCCCGTCACGGGGAAGACTTCCATCAGTTGCCGGATAAGGGCGATCTCGCTGGTCAGCGTCGCGGGGTCGCCGGGGCCGTTGGACAGGAAGACGGCCTTTGCGCCGCTGGCTTTGGCGGCCTCGAAGCTGAAGGACGGCGGCACGGCCAGCGGCTCGAAACCGACTTTTGCCAGCAGGCGAAGAATATTCCACTTGACGCCGAAGTCGTAGACCAGCAGCGGCAGGCCCGTACCCTTCCAGGCATAGGAGCCGTCGGGGCCGATCTGCACGAAGGTCTGCACGTTGCCTTCCAGCACATAGGGAGCCTTGGCGGCCACAAAGGGCACAAGATTCTGCCCTTCCATGGTCGGCAGAGCCAGCGCCTTCTGCCGCAGGGATTCGGGATCGAGATCCTTTGTGGAAATGATGCCCCGCATGGCGCCGTTAAGACGCAGATGACGGGTCAGGGCGCGGGTATCAAGCCCTTCGATACCGGGAACCCCCATGCGCACAAGGAAGTCAGGCAGGCTTTCGCTGGCGCGCCAGTTGGAAGGCTGCTTGCAGCACTCCTTGACCAGAAGGGCGCGCATATGCACCTTCGGGGACTCCATGTCCTGCGGATTGATGCCGTAATTGCCGATAAGGGGGTAGGTCATGCAGACCATCTGTCCATAATAGGAGGGATCGGTCAGCACTTCCTGATAGCCGGTCATGCCGGTATTGAAAATGACTTCGCCGCCGGTTTCAAATTCGCCGGTAAAGGATTTGCCCTTCAGGGTGAAGCCGTCTTCAAGAGTCAATACCGCTTTCATATTAGCGCACCTCGCGGGCATAGTATTCTTGCAGGCTTTCCACATGCACATCGGTACGGCGCATGGCAATGGCCGTGGCCGTGGCCTTGGCCCCTGCCACAGTGGTGCAGTAGGCGATGCCGTAGGTCAGCGCCGCGTGTCTGATGGACTTGGAGTCGCGTGCCGTGTTCTTGCCGGATGCGGTGTTGACCACCAGGGCAATCTCGTTGTTCACAATGCGGTCAACGATGTTGGGACGGCCTTCGTAGACCTTGTTGACCACTTCCACATCAAGGCCATGTTCCTTGAGCAGCTTTGCCGTGCCGCGCGTCGCCAGCAGCTCGAAGCCCAGATCGGCAAACATCCTGGCAACTTCCGGCAGCAGCGGCTTGTCGCGATCATTGACCGACAGGAAGACGGTTCCCTTCTGCGGCAGTTTCTGCCCGGAACCAAGCTGACTCTTGAGATAGGCGTCGGGGAAGCTGTCGCCCATGCCCATGACTTCGCCGGTCGAATGCATTTCAGGGCCGAGGATGATGTCCACGCCGGGGAAGCGCTGGAACGGCAGCACGGCTTCCTTAACGCAGGTGAAGCCGCCGCGGCGCATGCTCCAGGGGTCCAGCTCTTCCAGCGTCTTGCCGAGCATGACCTGCGTTGCCAGATAGGGCAGCGGCACGCCGGTGGCCTTGGACACAAAGGGAGCGGTGCGGGAGGCGCGGGGGTTCACTTCCAGAATGTAGACATCGTTGCCCTTGATGGCAAACTGAATGTTCATCAGGCCGACCACGCGCAGTTCCTGCGCCAGGGCCTCGGCCTGAGCGGCAATCAGCGCCACGTGATCATAGGAGAGCGAATAGGACGGGAGCACGCAGGCGGAGTCGCCGGAGTGGATGCCCGCCTCTTCGATATGCTCCATGATGCCCGCCACATACACATCGGTGCCGTCCGACAGGGCGTCCACGTCCACTTCCACGGCATGTTCGAGGAACTTGTCGATGAGAATGGGATGCTCGGGCTTTTCGGGAACCTGCTCGGCAAAGTAGGAAGCCAGCTCGGCATCGTCATAGACGACGGCCATGGCGCGCCCGCCGAGCACATAGCTGGGCCGCACAACGACGGGGTAGGAAATGCGCTGGGCCACTTCGCGGGCCTCGTCAAGGCTCATGGCCGTTCCGTTCGGCGGCTGCAGCAGGCCCAGTTTTTCAATAAGGGCCTGGAAGCGTTCGCGGTCTTCGGCGCGGTCGATGGCGTCGGGCGAGGTCCCCAGAATGGGCACGCCCGCGCGCATGAGCGGCACGGCAAGGTTGAGCGGCGTCTGTCCGCCGAACTGCACGATGACACCCTCGGGCTTTTCCTTTTCGATGATGTTCATCACATCTTCAAAGGTCAGCGGCTCGAAATAGAGGCGGTCGGAGGTGTCGTAGTCTGTGGAGACGGTTTCGGGGTTGGAATTGACCATGATGGCCATGACGCCCGCATCGCGCAACGCGAAGGAGGCATGGCAGCAGCAGTAGTCAAATTCGATACCCTGCCCGATACGGTTGGGGCCGCCGCCAAGGATGATCACCTTGCGCCGATCCTCCACCTTAGCTTCCTGCCCGGTTTCATAGGTGGAATAGTAATAGGGCGTGTAGGCTTCAAATTCCGCGGCGCAGGTATCCACGAGGTAGAAGGTGGGTTCGATGCCCAGGCTCTTGCGCAGGCGGCGGATATCGTCTTCGGGACGTTTCCACATTTCCGCGAGCTGACGGTCGGAGAAGCCGTATTCCTTGGCTTCCCGCAGCACGTCCGCCAGTTCGGCATTGGCGGGCGTCATGTCGTTGGCCAGACCGAAGTGCAGAATACGCTGCTCCATATCCACGATGTCGCGGATCTGGCGGATGAACCAGGGATCAATCTTGCTGGCCTCGAAAATATCTTCCTCGCTCACGCCGGCCAGCAGCGCCTGACGCAGGCTGAAAATACGGCGGGAATTGGGCGTGCGCAGGGAGGCAAGAATCTTGTCCGTTTCGGGCAGTTCATCCTTGAATCGGAAACCGAGCCCCGTCGCGCCGATTTCCATGGAGCGGAGGCCCTTCTGCAGAGCTTCCTTGAAGGTTCTGCCGATGCTCATGGCTTCGCCCACGCTCTTCATGGACGTCGTGAGCTCATCCTTGGCGCCGGGGAATTTTTCAAAGGTGAAGCGGGGAATCTTCACCACGCAGTAGTCGATGGCAGGCTCGAAGCAGGCGGCCGTCTCGCGGGTAATGTCGTTGCGCAGTTCGTCCAGCGTATAGCCCACGGCCAGCTTGGCGGCAATCTTGGCAATGGGGAAGCCCGTAGCCTTGGAAGCCAGCGCCGACGAGCGGGACACGCGCGGATTCATTTCAATGACGACCATTTCGCCGTTGGCGGGATTGATGCCGAACTGCACGTTACTGCCGCCGGTTTCCACGCCGATCTCGCGCATGATGGCAAGCGAGGCGTCGCGCATGGCCTGATATTCCACGTCGGTCAGGGTCTGCGCCGGGGCCACGGTAATGGAGTCGCCGGTATGCACGCCCATGGGATCAAGATTTTCGATGGAGCAGACAATCACGGCGTTGTCGTTCTTGTCGCGCATGACTTCCATCTCAAATTCTTTCCAGCCCAGCACGCTCTGCTCGATCATGACTTCGGAGGTGGGGCTTGCCGCAAGGCCGCGCCCGGCCACTTCTTCAAGATCCTGCATGTTGTAGGCCACGCCGCCGCCCGTGCCGCCCAGCGTGAAGGCGGGGCGCACAATCAGCGGGAAGGGCAGCACGTCGCCGAGACGGCGCACATCGTCCATATTGCGGGCGATACCGCTGGCGGGCACGCGCAGGCCGATGTTTTCCATGGCCTGACGGAAGAGTTCGCGGCTTTCGGCCTTTTCAATGACATCGGCACGGGCGCCGATGAGCTCCACGCCGCACTCTTCCAGCACGCCGAGGCGCGCAAGCCGGAGAGCCGCATTCAGGGCCGTCTGGCCGCCCAGCGTGGGCAGCAGGGCATCGGGCCGCTCCTTGCGGACAATGGCCGCCAGCGTTTCGGGTTCGATGGGCTCCACATAGGTCGCATCGGCCATATGCGGATCGGTCATGATGGTGGCGG
>DXFI01000082.1 GCA_019114565.1 Candidatus Desulfovibrio intestinigallinarum
ACGCTCTTGGCCAGGTTGCGCGGCTGGTCCACGTCCTTGCCCAGATAGTCCGCCATTTCGTAGCTGAAGAGCTGCAGGGCGGGCAAGGCCATGAAACCGGCCAGCGGCGAGGGCAGGGCGGGGATGCGCCAAATGTCGTCGGCGTCAGGTTCGCGACCCGTGTTGCACAGGGCGATGACCTTGCCCTGCCGGGCCTTCACTTCCACCATATTGGAGACGACTTTGGGATACAGCTCGTCATCCAGCGCCAGCACAAGCGAGGGGAACGCGGGATCGATCAGGGCAATGGGGCCGTGCTTCATCTCCCCGGCGGCGTAGCCTTCGGCATGGATATAAGAAAGTTCCTTGAGCTTGAGCGCCCCCTCCAGGGCCAGCGGGAAGCAGTACCCGCGCCCCAGATAGAAGAAATTGCGGGCTTGCGCATACTTACGTGAGAGCTCGCGGGCGCGTTCGTGCATGGCGGGCAGAGCTTCGCCCAGCAGCACCGGCAGACTTTCGAGCAGGGAGAGACAGCGGGCACGCTCCGCCGCATCCCCGTCGTTGCGCTGGCCCCAGTAAAGGGCCATGAGAGCCAGCATGAGCATCTGACTGCACATGGCCTTGGTGGAGGCCACGCTGATCTCCGGCCCGGCCTGGGTCAGGATGACCGCCGAGGCCTCGCGGGCTATGGAAGAGCCCACCACATTGCACAGGCCCAGCACCGGCACGCCCTTTTCACGGGCGATGCGCAACGCGGCCAGCGTATCCGCCGTCTCGCCGCTCTGGCTGATGACGAGCACCATGTCTCCCTTGCCCAGGAGCAGGCTCTCCCGGTAGCGGAATTCCGAGGCTATCTCCACCTGCACCGGGATATGCGCCCAGTTTTCCAGCAGATGACGCCCCCACAGGCCGGAATGATAGGAGGTGCCGCAGGCGACGATGTGCAGACGCTCCGGCACGGGCAGGCCGTCCAGCTCCGGCAGGCAGACCTTGCCGTCCTGCACGCGGCCGCTCAGGCCGTCGGTGATGACGCGGGGCTGTTCGAATATCTCCTTGAGCATGAAATGCCGGTAGCCGCCCTTTTGCGCGGCCTGCATGTCCCAAGTGATGGTCTGCACCGGATGCCGTACCGGAGCGAGGTCCTCCAGACGCATGATGGCGTAGTCGCCGGCGGTGCAGCGCACGATGTCCCCGTCTTCCAGAAAGATGACCTGCCGGGTGTAGGGCAGGAAGGCCGGGATGTCCGAGGCCACGAAATGCTCGCCCGTACCGATGCCGAAAATGAGCGGCGCGGACATGCGGGCCGCCAGCAGGGTGTCGGGATCGTCCCGATCCATGAGGCAGACGGCATAGGCCCCGTGCGCCTGCCGCAGCGCGGCGGCAAAGGCCTTGAGCAGATCCGGCTGGCTCTTGCGGCATTCGGCGATGAGATTGACCAGCACTTCGGTATCCGTCTCCGAATGGAAGACATAGCCCTTGCCGAGCAGATCCGCCTTGATCTCCTGGAAATTCTCGATGATGCCGTTATGCACGATGGCAAGTCTGCCGTCATTGCTGCGGTGGGGATGCGCGTTGCGCTCCGCCGGTTCGCCATGCGTCGCCCAGCGGGTGTGCCCCATGGCAGTGGTGGCCAGGGTCACGGGCTCATGCGCGAGCTTTTCCTCCAGCGCCGCCAGTTTGCCCTTGGCCCGGATGACCTCCAGCCCGCCCTTGAGGCCAAAGGCCACGCCGGCGGAATCATAGCCGCGATATTCCAGACGGCGCAGCCCTTCCACCACCACGGGGACGCCCGGCCGGTGCCCGGTATAACCAATAATGCCGCACATGCTTTGCTCCTGTAAAAAACCCTGTCCCCATCCGAAGATGAGGGCAGGGGGATAGGTTATGGATGTTGCGGAAGGTTAATTGAGGATCTGCCTGAGCAGTTCAGGATTCTGCCTGATCTCCGCCTTGCGCTCCAATTCGCCCAGGAAGAGCTGGTAAAGCTCGTTGCCGCGGCGATCGCGCATCAGGCCGTCATAGGCTTCCTTCATGGCCTCCCATTCGGCGGGGTTGGCCTCCTCCACGGCGTCCACCCGGCAGATGAGCGCACCGGGGCCTTCCTTCTCGCTTTCAAGGCGGAAAGCCTGCGGCAGCCACTTTTGCAGGGGCGCGGCAAACACGGCCTGCGCAAGTTCGCTGCTCGCCGCAAAGCCGGTCAGCACCCCGCTCCGCTCCACGGAAGCCGTGCCGAGCTTGGGTCCCTTGCCGTCCTGCGCCTGCTTCAGCTCTTCCGCCGCAGCCGACAGCGCGGCCGTGAGCGCCTTCTCCGCCGTGAGCCGCTTTTCGATCTCGCCCCGCACCGCTTCCAGCGCAGGCGTGTGCGCAGCTTCGGCCTTGTCCACGCGCAGCACCAGATAGCCGTCACCGGCTTCAAGCGCCGTATCCACAGGATTGCCGCTGCCCGTGCCCATGACGAGGGCCGCATTCTCGGCGGAGAGCCCGAGGGTCTTTTCCAGTTCGGCGGCGGCGAGCAGCTCCGTCTTTTCCGCACGCAGGCCGAAACGGGCCGCGCTCTCGGCCAGGGGCTTCTTGAGGATATTGTCCTCCACCAGCCCGTCCAGCGCGTCATTGAGCTTTCCCACACCGCTCTGGCGGGCCAGTTCGGCCCGGATCTCGCCTTCCACTTCACTGAGCGGCTTCTTGCCGGCGGCCTTCTTTTCGCTGACGAGGATCACATGCAGACCAAAGGGCGTACGGACCGTTTCCGAAAGCTTGCCGGGTTCCAGCGCAAAGACCGCCTTTTCAAACGGCTCCACCGTCTGCCCCTGCTGGATCCAGCCCAGTTCCCCGCCCGGCCCGGCGGCATTGGGCCCGTTGTGCGCATCCGCCACCTGAGCAAAGGGCTTACCGTCCGCAAGTTCCTTGCGGATGGCGGCCACCTTGGCCTCGGCCTCCTTCACTTCCTCGGGCGTGGCCTTTTCCGCCAGCGGCACGAGGATATGGGAAGCCTTGACCATTTCCGGCGACATGTAGCGGGAAGCGTTTTTCGTGTATTCCGCCTCGACGTCCGCCGCGCTGACGCTCTCCGGCTTCACCAGCAGCAGAGGAGACACCCGGACGTATTCCGCCACCACCTTGGCCGGCACGGCAAAATCATTCTTGTGCGCCGTATAGTAGTCCTCGATATCCTTGTCCGTGAGCTTCACTTCAGACACATAGCGCGAAGCCGGGACGAAGGCGTAGGAGACGCTGCGCTTCTGACGCAAATATTCGAAGTTCGCGCGGGATTCCTCGCTATTGCTCCAGATGCCCGCCCGGACGAGATTCTCCAGCTTGCCCACCAGCATATCATCCCGCAACTGCTGTTCAAAGGCAGCCACGCTGCCGTAGCTGTTTTCGGCCATGCGGCGGAAGAGCTCGGGATCGAAGACCCCGTCCTTGTTCTTGAACGCATCCACCGTCTCCACGGCCTGGCGCATCTCCAGCGCGGACACGCTGATGCCCAGACGCTCGGCTTCCTGTTCCAGCAGCTTCTGCAGGATCAGGACGTTGAGCACACGCCCGCCGATATTCTGCTTGGCGAGTTCCTCGCGCGTGATGCCGGGATTGCTGCGCTGGATGGCCTCCACTTGCTGCTGGTATGCCCGCTGGAAGGCCCCCGCGGAAATGCCGTCGCCATTGACCACAGCCACCACACTGCCGCCGCTCGTGTCGGTGATGCTGCCCACGCCCCAGAAGATGAAGACAAGGATGATCAGGCCAAAAATCAGTTTGACGCCCATGGATTGGGCATTGGAACGAATAAAGTCCAGCATGGTTACTCCGAAATGACGTCCTGACGCCAATAGCGCGCCGTAAAATTGCAGCTTAGCCGCATCGGCCCGGAAACTCAAGCGCGGCGGGCCGCAGAGGGGCGGGGGAGAGGGCTCGGAGTCAGCTGCCTGAATGACTGATCCAGGGCTTTCTATGGTGTCTGCGAAAGAAAATCATAACCTATTGATTTTCAGGCAGCTGCCGTGCGATATCTGCCAAGTCATCTCGTGTAAGTTCATTTGATTTTATTATTTCCAGCACATCGCTTTTTGATAAGGGAAAGTGTTGCATCATCTCCTTGAGTTCGTCTTTGGTTATTTTATCCAGCCAGACTGGCGCTATATAATTCCCACCCCACTCCAGCTTCATGGGAATTTCTTCTGAATTAGGTATTCCTTTAAAATTGGCATAAATCATAAATCTACAAAAACCTTCCGGCATAACTTCATCAAGATACAGCACTGTACCAGGCGGTAATACATAAAAAGGGTTTCCCTCAATTTCTCTATATGAAATGAGCAAAGGTTCTTTTGTTCTATACATTTTCGTCTGATATCCGTGGTAGATATCCTGTATAAGAACTGTTACTACCAATAATAGGATTATAAATAATACGCTATTTATTTTTATGTGCATTTTTATCACCATATTCAACTAGGGTCTGTCAACACTATTCGCTGTTTGTTTGGGGGAAGGGAACCCCCTCGCTCTGCTGTCGATGCCCGTAAGGCTCCTTCGTCTCCTAACGGGCACGGCCCTGCGGGCCGCCTTTCGGTCGCCGCCAGCGCGAGAGGGGTTTCCCTTCCCCCCAAGCCCCTCATCCCTTCCCCAGCGCGCTTTTGCGGAGGAAGAGTCCGAGACGCGAGGCGAGGCGACCCCGCCCCAAAGACAAGTAAAGTGTGGGAAGTTTTTCCTTATCAAGTTGA